>JAAZAT010000152.1 GCA_012514185.1 Spirochaetales bacterium
GGTGCATCGGTGACATACTGCTCGAATTTGTGATACAGCAATGCAAAAACCTCTTCATCGACATGGTCGATGTTGTGCAGGTAGAGGCCGAACTCATCACCTGCAATACGCATGGCGATGAGCGGATACTGCGAGGGAAGGGAAGCAAGACGCTTGGCAAAGCCGACGAGGTACTCATCTCCGACTGCATGACCATAGGTATCGTTGATCTGCTTGAAGGCATCGATATCGATGAAGGCGAACAGACCGAGGGCTTGGGGTGCTGTATTGATGACACTTTGCATCTCGGAGCGGTACTGGTAGCGGCTGACAAGGCCGGTGAGCGGGTCCTTGACCAGGCGGTTGTTCAAATCGAGATTCAACGCCTCAAGTTTCTTGTTCGCCCGTTGCAGTTCCCGTTGGGTGTTGACCAATTGGTTGTTGAGCTTCTGGATTTGTTCGAAGTGGCTGTAGACAACCTGTGAATTGTGCAGTGAAAAACGGGAGTGCATCACCGCAACCTGCTCGATCATCCTGAAGAGCAGGCTTTTCTGGCGCTCCTGCAAATCGTGGGGGAGCTCCATCAGATAGTCGACAGCGAGCACCCATACATCCTGATCCAGGCTGAGGATGAAAAAACAGAGCTCAAGCTGCTCCTCGATGATCACCACATGTGAGCAGAAGACCTTGTGCTTCTCCAGCAATGCCGATGTGAAGGTGCTTTCGAATGTCCTGCGGTTGTCCTCGTCAAAGAGCTCTGCAAGCGTTGTCTTGTAGGGAATCGCCAGGGAAACCGGGTCCGACCAGTAGGCTTCCTGCACGATGCCTTGGTTGGTGGAGCGGACGAAAAAGGAGTTACCCACGCTACTTCACCACCTTGTCGGCCCAATCAATCAACTCGGTTGCAAGGTCGGTATGGATGTCTACAGGCCAACGCTCATAAATCTTGTTGCTGGTGCTGAAGGCTCTCCCTCCTACTGCGATGAGTGTGGCGGGATGGGCTTTGCGTATGGCCAGAACAGCTTCATGGCAGAGACCAAGGTACTGCGGCATGGTTACCGAGAGGGCGACCAGGTTTGGCTTGTGTTCGCCGATGGCATGCACCAGGGCGTTCGTAGGAACAGCCGAGCCAAGGAAGATGCTCTCCCAACCATGGTACTCGAAGAGGTCGCTGACCATCCTGCCTCCCATCTCATGCAGCTCGCTGCCGATGCAGCAGGTCACGATCTTCTTGGGCTTGGAGGGCTGGCTGAAAATTGTGGGGTAGAAGAGGGAGAGGATCATCTGGGTGGTGGAGGTGCAGTAGTGCTCCTTATCCACGGTGATCTTGTTCTGGTGCCAGAGCTCGCCGACCTCGAGCATGGTCAGGCGGATGATGTCCTCGTAGATCTCCTCAAGCGGGATGCCCGAACTCTCCGCGTCGCGGATGATTTGTGTCGCTTTCGCTGTGTCGCTGCGCAGCAGTGCATTCAGGTATGCTTTTCTGATCGGAACATGCCTTCCCTGCAAAAACTGCTGCGATACCTCGATGTTGTCCACTGCATCCTCGGTGACGAGAATGGCTTTCTGCAGGTAGCTTTTTGCCAGATCAATCTGCTCACCCTTGAAGAGTTCATCGGCGAACAGCGAAAGCACCTGGTAGTGATCGACCATCTGGACCTTGATGCGGTCGCGGTCGAGGTCCTTCATGAGGTTGCACAAGAGCTCAAAGAGCCACACGGCGTAGTTGGAAAAAATATTCTCGTCCTGCAGATTGACCGCAGTGGTGAGGAAGCTGAAGTTATACAGGATATCCTGGAACATCAGCTGCTTGCGCCGCTCGTCCATCTCAATGGAGAGCTTGGGGTCGGTTGCAAATTGCCGGTCGAAGACTTTCTGGGCCAAGGTTATGAGCTTTGGATCGATGCTCGAAAGCAGAAGACTCATGGATGACCTCCTGATGAGAGTTCACCTCCAAGCTTATCAGCAAATGGCCGGATTGGATATCTGCAACCGTCAGGAGTTGCTTTTCTTGTTCGAAGCGCCTTGCTTGTCAAAGAATTGGACGTTCAGGCTCGAGACCTTCAAGTGGTCGACCATTGCCTGGTGGACCGCCTTTGCATCCCGGTTGAGCAGGGCGTGGTAAATCTCCCGATGGCGCTTGATCGCATCCTCGATGCCGCCTTCGATGAGGATGCCTTTACCCATGTAGTCACGTAAAAGAGAGGTGAGCACTCCGACAAACATGCTTAAGAGCTCATTGCCGGTGGCCTGGGCGATGGCGATATGGAACTGTTCGTCCAGCTTGACCCGCTCCTTGAGCGGAAGGCTCTTGTCCTCGAACTTGGACAGGATCTCGTCCATCTCCCTCAACTGCTCGTCGGTGATGCGCTTCACCGCCTGGTCCACGGAGCTGAGCTCCAAAATCTCGCGCATCTGTGTCAGGTCGTCGCTCTTGATGCGGTCGACTTGCATGATGCGGTTGACCGCATTCATGACCGTATCATTTTCCGGTCGGGTGATGTAGGCTCCGCTGCCGTTCTTGAGCGTGATCAAGCCCCGTTCCTGCAGTAGTTTCAGAGCCTCGCGGATGACAGGCCGGCTGACGTTGTACTGCTTGGCAAGCTTCAGCTCGCCGGGTAATTTCTCAGCTACTTTACTGGTGGGGGAGGAGAGAATGACCTCTTCCAGATGGTCTGCAATCTGTTGGCTGAGGTTTACCCGTGAGAGTGAGAATTGTGATATATCCATGCAGACCTCCTATCGAACCATCTTACCCAATTCGA
>JAAZAT010000084.1 GCA_012514185.1 Spirochaetales bacterium
ATTATCCTTGTTGATCATGAAGGTCTGGACAGGGATGCGCTTCTCGTATGCTTCGCCCTTGAGGACCTGATAGGCCAACTTGACGGACTCGACACCAATGCTGATCGGGCTCTGTGCACCCGAGCCGACGAACTGGCTGCCGCTTGCAATCTCAGCCTTTGCTTCGGGAGAACCATCAACACCGTAGATGAGGATGTTGGTGCGGTTTGCAGCCTTGCAGGCAGCGAGAGCACCAAGGGCGGTCGGGTCGTTTCCACCCATGATGGCGATGATGTTGGTATGAGCCTGGAGGATGTCATCGGTAATCTTCATAGCGGTCGGGAGGTCACCCTTTGCATCCTGCTGAGCGACAATCTTGAAGTTCTTGCCATCGATGGCCTTCATGAACCCGGCGATGCGGTCATTGATGGAGTTCATGGTCGGGGAGTCGAGAACGACGATGTTTCCACCGTTGGGATACCGCTTGACGAGATCAACACCGCAAACGTATCCAGCGTTGAAGTTGTCAGAACCGGCATAGGCGGTCACATAGCTCATGTCTTTCACTTCGGTGTCAAAATTGATGATGGGGATTCCAGCATTCTTCAGTGCCACCAGTGCAGGGCGGATTCCTTCCCAGTCAACGGGATTGAGGAAGATTGCATCGATGCCTTGGGTGATCAAGTCTTCAATCTGGTTGATCTGCTTGGCCACATCCATGGCAGGGTCCATGGTGATCAGCTTGTCGCCATTTGCCTCAACCTTATCGCGGATGGACTTCTCGAGAATGATGAAGAACGGGTTGTTCATCGTCATGCAAGTATAGCCAAAGGTGTACCCGCTTTTTGCTTCCTTGGTCCCCTGTGCAAATACCGATCCAAATGCAAGAATCAGAATCAAACTCACCATCAGTACTTTTTTCATAATTCCTCCTATTTGATGAATACGATGAAATGATTGGACAGGATGGTACCGAATCCCATACATATCCCTATTCTAGGGAGCTATATACCTTGACGCAAATATTTTATTGTCACGAGAATTATGACAATTGTCATAAACCTGATGATATAAAAACAAAAGCATCACGAGAAAAATCATGGTACACTAAACAGAAAAGAAAACCATGGACAAACCCATTTCCTACGTCTACTACATCATCCTGATTCTCAACCTTGTAATCATTGGTCTGCTTTCCATGGTGGTTTACCAGACCACGTACTTGATCTGTGATACCGACCAGGCACGGATTTTTTTAGAACAGGCCCGTTATCTCCCCCACGTTCCGTGGCATGTCCCCGTCTACGCCATCGGCAGTTTCCTATTACTTGCCCTGTCCAGTTACTTCAAACGCTCGATCGGTGATTCCCATGCACTGGTCTCCTTTCTACTCTTCGTCTTGGATATTTTCATTGCATTCTTCATCGCCTACAACATCAATTTCTCTTATAAGGGCTTGTTCCTTTTCATCGGTGTTGGAGCTTTCTTTTTCATGGGTAATCTTCGCCACCGGTATATGGGAATCATACTGGCGATGCTTGGATATATTTTCAGCGATTATGATATCATCTCGGTACGCTTGAATCTCGTATCGCTGCAGGATTACATAAGCTTCTACAGCCCAAGCACCCAGATTCCCCTGTACAGCCTGCGCAGCACCTTGGAATCATTGAACCTGATGATGGTCATTCTTTTCTTCCAGCTCTTCATTCAAAGCAAGGTCAGGGAGAACAAGGAGTTCATCAAGGTCAATAATGAACTTGCCGACAAGCTGCATCAGCTCGAAGTCCTGCAGGCCAAGCTTGAAGAATCGGCGCGCCTGAAGGAACGCAACCGTCTCGCCCACGAAATCCATGATATCCTGGGTCATTCTCTGACCAGCATTTCCATCGGTCTGGAAGCCTGTCTGGAACTGTCGCGGGAGATTGCAGGAGAACTTCATCAGCGCCTATTCAAGATCAAGCGGGTTACTGACAATGGGTTGAACGAGATTCGACGTTCGGTGAGAGAGCTCAAGAGCGATGCAATCGAGAAGTCATCGCTGCTCAGTGCCGTCCAAGAGCTCATCAATGATGCAAACGGCCTTGGGGATCGGATCGTGAGCCTATCCATTCACGGCAATGTAATCGAGCTCGATGAGGACGAGGAGCAGACGGTGTACCGCCTCGTTCAGGAGAGCTTGACAAACTCACTCAGGTACTCTGGGGGAGCCGACATCGACGTTGCCTTTTCCTATGATTCACACCTCTTGAATGTCATAATCTCGGACAACGGCAGAGGTTGCCGTTCCATTCAAAAACACTTCGGGCTTGAGCATATAGAGGAACGACTGAAGCTGTTGGGAGGATCTGTAGTGTTCGAAACTGCAGAGGGTGAAGGATTCAAGACGAACGCCACTATTCCATTACGAAAAGGGGGATTGCTTCCATGATCGATGTGATGATTGCAGATGATCAGGAACTCATCAGGGAGAGTCTTGAACTCATTATCAGCATAGACCCAAAGTTCAGGATTGTCGGATCAGCAAAAGATGGCCGGCAAGCGGTTGAGATGGCCTTGGACTTGCGTCCCGATGTAATACTCATGGATATCAGGATGCCGGAGATCAATGGCATTGAATGTGTGAAACTCATCAAGCAGAAAGACTGTACAATAAAAATCATCATGTTGACCACATTCGACGACGAACAGTATGTCTATGAAGCCGTGAAGTATGGTGCCGATGGCTTTCTGCTCAAGGGTATTTCCAAGCACGACCTGCTCAGCAGCATCACTACCGTGCACGAGGGAGGCACAATTGTCGACCCCCATACCGCACAAAAGATATTCAGCCTCTTCAGCCGTCTGGCAAACACTCCGTTCCGTTCGATGCAGGAACCTGATGAGACATTCAAGGCCCTCACAGCCCAGGAAATGAGAATCATGCAGCTTATAGGCAGGGGCCTCTCGAATAAGGAGATAATGAATGAAGTCAATTTCTCCGAAGGGACGGTGCGCAATTACATCAGCAACATCCTGAAAAAACTAGATTTGCGCGACCGCACCCAGATTGCCATTCTTGCCATCCAATCGGGGCTTTTGCTCAAGAATCTGGAGTCAATCGATGCATAGGAAGTGGAAGAGCAAGCAAGTCTTGTTGTTTTTTCTCCTCCCGCTTTTCATTCTTATTGCAGCATTGGCAATAGGAATCGGCATCTACCGCAGCAAGACGGTGGTTATTGAACTGTCTCTTTATTCTGGCAACAGCTGGGGAGTTCCCCAGAACTTTGCATATGCAATCTATGACAAAGCTGTCGAGTTGTTCGAGCAACAGTATGCAGACAAAGGATACCGGATGAAACTCCGAACAGGAATGATGTACAAGGATTATTCAGAGTGGTTTGCCCAACAGGTCCTTAAAGGCAAGGAACCAGACCTCTTCTTGATCATCGAGGAGGACTTCACTACATTTGCGGCCATCGGCCTTCTGGAAAAGCTCGACTCCTACATCAAGAACAGCGACCTTTTGGAAGACTCGTTTTTCAGCAATGCCCTGGAAGCAGGACAGTATCAAGGATCCCAGTATGCCCTGCCCATCGGCATCGTCCCTTCATTCCTCATTTACAACGTGGATCTACTGAACTCCTTGGGCCTTGAAATTGATCTTGATAATTGGACGTGGGATCAGTTTTACCGGCTCTGCAGCAAAATAACCGGGGATCTGGATGGCGATGGTACGCTCGACCGCTTTGCGGTGGAAGGCTACGACTGGCACCAAGCGTTTTACACCAACGACAACGTCCTGTTCAACGAGAAAAGCTCTCAGGTCGGCTTCAACTCCCTCTATATGGCTCAGATGATAGAGTTTCTAAAAAAAATGCACTCCCTCAATCAAGGAATGGTGGTCCGTGAAGGAATGTTCGAGATGGGGAAAGTGGGGTTCAAGACGTTCAACTTCTCAGAGTTCCGTGTTTATGGGTCTTATCCCTATCGCATCCTCAGATACGATGATTTTGACTGGAAGGCCATTCCTTTCCCTCATGGCCCGCATGGAAGCAGCAAATCCAAGTTGTATACCGTACAACTGGGCATGAGTTCCCGCTCCCGCCACAAGGATGTTGCATTTGAATTCCTAAGGCTCATCTCCAGCGACAAGGAGTTTCAGTACATGATCTGGGACAATTCCAATATGCTGCCGGTGAATCGGGATGCCTTCGACCAGATTTATCTCTCCGGCATCATGCAACGGGATGGAATGCGTCAATTGGATAGGGATTTCATAGAATCGGTGATTTCCGGTTCCTACATCGACCCCGATTTCAAGAAGTATCCTGTAATCGATGATTATATAACACAGCGAATTTTCAAGATCATCGCCCAAGATGAGGACATTGCCGCCGGTATCAGCGACTTGAAGCAGATCATCAATGACCTGCTTCAAGAGAACACCACGTTGCAAGGTGTGAATAGATAGTATTCACATCAGAAGTTCCATCTTGTTTGCTACAACATCCAGGAGGTCCCGGCTCAAGGTGCTTTCGTCCCAGCTCGAAGCCGTCCGTATTTTCTCCCGCCATGAAAGCCCGATAAGGGAGCTGAGAAACCGAACATCATCCAAGAATGGCGTTCCTCCAGCGTCCGGGGCTTCGAAGGATAGAGCTTTCACGTACATTCGTCCGATTCCTTCCCAGTGCATGCCCAGCTTTTGTGCCTCTATGATGATACCAAGCAAGCGGTCGTCAAAGCGGAGTTTCCGTTTCAAGTCCCGTCCCACCCGATGAACGGTATCTCCCAGAGCGTGGTTCGAGAACCGACGAAGCAGGTCTTGTATGTGATCATCCAAGTCGGAGGGAGTGAACACCCCCGGGTATAGGGCAAGCAGGACATCCCTGCTCTCCTTCATCGCTTCCTCAACTTGTGAGCGTATGCTGCCATCCTTCAGCACTTCTGCGATGGTCAACCGATCAGGATGCAAAGCGAATCCCAAGTATGCGGCGGCGGAGTGCCCCATATTGTGTATGAAGAGCTTTCGGTCGACATATGCCGCAATAGGATGCACTGCATGAATGTCCTTTGAGGGAGGGAGAGGATGGTGGAATGCCTTCTGATCAACGATCAAGTCGTTGTATGGTTCACTGCGTAATATCAGAGGGTTGGTTGGGTCTTGGATGGGAACCATCTTTCCTATACTCGTTTCAGCCAACCCGACATATGCATCCAAGAGTACCTCTGCACTGAGATGGGGCTGTAACAAACTTGCGGCGAACTGCCTGCATCCATGGATATTCTCGGCGAGGATGATATCCAGCTGGTTGTCTGGTTGCCTTGCATGACGGTAGGAGATGGCCTGAGCCAAGGACGGGGCTATGTACGGCCAAGCACCCCTGCCAACCGAGACACCAAGAAACGCTGCTTCAGCGATCGCTTCGTTGACCGCTTCTTGGTCCGATGCATGGATGGCGCTGACGTCGCTGACAACCAGCGTTGTCGTTTTCTCTTCGAAGACCGACTCAATGGTATAGGATCGCGTCATGTTCAAGGCATCCACCAAGCCTTGGTTGATGTCAATAAAGAGAATTCTGAAGCCCGATTGAAAGAAAACCCGGGCGATGAAAGACCTCCCGATGTTTCCCCCTCCCCATTGTACGAAGAGCGGTTTCATACAAGCCCCTCCATTCGTACGGATGCATGATAGGCTCCTACGATAGGTAGCAGGTGTTTCAGCTTCTCACCTGTTTCAGTTTCCAGATACGTCCCCCCATGATAGGTGCAGGTAAATCCACCTGAGGCGGCTCCCCATGCACATATGTCCAGCATGGACAGTGGTGTTGTATTTCCCAACTGCCGTGCGATGCTGACGAGAACGCCTCCAAGAAAATTATCCCCGCAGCCTGTTGTGTCCTTTCGAAGCGAGGGATCTTGCTCCATCAGGTTGTCAAGGTAGGCGCTGACGGGCATGGCAGTCAATTCAGTGTACGTAATCAAACCGCCACTCGACCATACCAACATAGGCAACGCCCCCCGTGTGATGATGAACGAGCCCACTCCATAATCCATGAGCGTGCAGGCTGCCTGTTCGACTGAATGAGTACCACAAAGTCTCAACGCCTCCGTCTCATCACAGACAAGCACATCAATGTATTGATATGCGGGTTGGGCACCAAGAGGCCAGCAGTCGATATTCCTCTTTTCATTGCGGAAATCAAAGACAGTGCCTACAACAGTAATGCACCCCGCTTTCTTGGCTTTCTCAAGAACAATGTGCAAGTCATCGTGCAGCGACGGAACCAAGGCGGTACCGCCTAAAAGAATAATATCTGCATCATAGAAGGAGGGAGGCAGGTCCGTCCCGCTGAATGCGTATGCCGCCCCGATGGTATTCATAAAGGAACGTTCTCCTTTTCCATCGCGTTTACCAGGGTCGTCAAAAACTTCGGTAGTGGGAGTGCTCATCTCATCAACCTGTTTCAAGACTGCATTGAGGGGAGTCATGGCGATGGTGCTTCGAACCAAAGCAGCATTGTCATCGTTACCGACGACACCATAAAAACCGACTTCTACTCCGTTCTCTGAAAGTATCTGGGCTGCATGAACCAAGGCAACCACGGCCGGGCCTCCAAGATTCTTGCCATCGGCTTTCCTGCCACCACTGAGTGCATCGACGATTTGCTTATGGGATTTCCCCCCAAATCTTTCCAGATCCTCCGTGAAAACCAGGCCTCCTTCAATAAGGCCGCCATCGCCACGTTCCTTGCTCCACAATGAACAAAATGCCTCACTCTCATAGGAACAATTTCTATAGATGGAATCTATCAAACAGCAGCCCGATCCATGAATGCGCATGATTATCCCCCATGAAACGCAGTATAAAGGATGTGTATCAGAAATGAAAAGGAGAATTGTCTACACGTACAACAGCGCGCGATGTTTTTAAATATAGTAGTTAATGGATGTGATGTTAATCATCCTCGGAGGAGAACTTTCTTCAGCCCCTGTTGCTTTCCTTGCTAGCATGTATGGAAAGCAATTGGAAACTGGTTCTACGCTGACAATGTATGGATATACCGAGCCTACCAGATTCCCTTCAGAAAAGCTCATCATCTGGTTGCTACGTTAGTCAAAGAGGCAAACAGACAGAATCTGAATTTGAAAATGCTGGATCAGGCATTTTTCTCTCGTATATATGAACAAGTGCAGGGAACCCCGTTCACACAAGACTTCACCCCAATCCAAGAAAGCCTCAATCCTCTGAATTTCGTGGTGAAGCGTGATGTTGATGGTGGAACAAGTGCACGTGCCATGCAAAAAATGATCGACCTTGCCCAATATCATTTGGAGGATTCAATTGCTTGGTTGTCAAGTATTATAACTCAACAGCAAGAGGCCGAAATGAAGCGTAAATCCCTCATTAAGACTCTGCTGAAAGCATAATAGCGTTTTTATGCACTATTCTTGTCACGAGGCTTGGCAGACAAGCCTCGGATGCACATGCATGTTTCAACTATTACGAGGTAACCGGCGGCATACTATCAGCACCAGACACTTCAGATACCGATACTCCAAGAATGTAGGCAAGTAAAGTAACCGAATATACACAGCAACCAACTATCGGTATGGTAATTGTATGTGAATACATGAATTTCTATGACGCGCACCCATCCGATGCTACACTGTAGGCAAAAGACTGGTAGAAGAAGGGGAAGCGCATGAAATACCTCGTCATTGCACTCAAAGGCACATACTGTGAGATCGGAGGACAGCTGCAATCAATCGGTGTTCCGAAAAAGCTGTTTCGCCTCGACCGGCTCATGGAGTTGGGTGCATGGGTGAGTCGAAGGAAATCCATCGCCAATGTGCTCGTGATTCGACACCAAGATTTTCATGCTCCCGCTTTCGGCGCGTTGGAATCCATCCATGCAGTATTGCGTGGCATGGCGGGGCAGCAGAAAGAGCTGTGGTATTACGCCACAGAGTATGATTTGGTGGATATCTATCTGTCCGGTGCATGTACACACCGAATAATTCATCCTCTTGGAACATTGTGCCTCAGAGGCCTGGCATGGCAGCAGCTGTTCTTCAAAGAGATGTTGGACAAGCACGGGGTTGAGGTGGATGTCTTTCGAAGAGGGAGCTATAAAAGTGCTGCAGACCCATTTAGATGTACAACCTTCGACCAGTATAACCGCGAGCAGATAGAGCGCCTGCTTGAGGTCATGGTGCAGACTTTGAGTTCTGAAATCATGAAAGTCAGTGCATACTCACAACAGATACTGGACTCCCTTCTCCAAGGAGCGACGCTCACCGCTGCTGATGCAGTTGCCAAACAGCTTGTTACTGAAGCCCTTAGCGAGCATGAACTGAGAAACCGATGGAAGCAGGACAAACTATCAGAGGCGGTCAAGAAACGATATAGAGGGCATTTCGGATCTGGAATGCGCATCGCAGTCCTGGTATTTGAAGGTTCAATCGTTGATGGGTCGAACCGTGAAGACGCGTTGATGGGGCAGTGCATTGGTGACGATTTCATGGTCAAGCAGATCCGAAAACTGCGGGAGAATAAACGAATCAAGGGAGTTGTCTTCAGGATCAACTCCGGCGGAGGCTCTGCAACAGCCAGTGAAAGCATCCAAAGGGAGTTGCGCTTTCTCTCTGCAGAAAAACCTTTGGTCGTATCGATCGGTCCCATGGCAGCCAGCGGCGGATACTGGATCTCAACCCCTGGGCAGAGGGTATTTGCTCAAGCAACCTCCGTAACCGGTTCCATAGGAGTAATCATGCTTCATATGAATATCCGCAAACCACTGCAAAATCTGGGGCTTGGCAGTGAGACTGTAAAACAGGGGGAATTCGCTGATTTCGGTTCAGCGCTTCGCTCACTGTCCCCAACTGAACGCGATGTGCTTGAGCAAATGGTCGATTACTACTATCAAGAGTTTCTCAAGCTCGTAGGGAATGCCAGGTCGATGAGTCCTGAACAGGTCCATGCATATGCAGAAGGACGATTGTGGACAGGAACGGATGCCTTGAAGCGCGGTCTGGTGGATGAAATCGGAGGGCTTGAGGAAGCACTTACTCATCTACGGCGAGCCCTTAAAGCCGAAACATCCAGAATTACATTCCATCCCGTGGTCAAACAACCATGGTTGGCAAGAATGATCAATTCCAACATGGAGAAGGACGCTGTCGCAGCCTCATCGGCACAAGCCATCTTAAAGAGCTGTTGCATGGTCCAAGGACGACCCCTGTTGATTGAACCTTTCTGCCTTGGGGCAAGGTATACCACGCTCCTTAGGGACTGAGAAGAAATTCTAACCACCCCGATTACTCGACAGTATTGCTCTCTCACAAGTTTGACCTGATCAAGAACTATGTATCCTGCCTTGGAATCAGAGCTTCGTTGTGAGAACAATTGTGACAGCAACAGAATTGATTGTACATATATGCTAAAATAATGTAGTATATATAGCATGGAAGTACAAAGAGACCTTGCAATTACCAAGGACGAAGCTGCAATCCTTCAAATGGTAGAAACACA
>JAAZAT010000044.1 GCA_012514185.1 Spirochaetales bacterium
AACGAAAAGAAGAAGAAGCAACGCATTCGGTTTACCATTGCACACGAGATCGGACACATCTTTCTCGGCCACCATGAAGAATATGGCAAACCCATCCTGGAGAGGGGAGGAGTTGGACAAGAACTCTATAAGCGCTTAGAGAACGAAGCGAATTGCTTTGCCAGAAACCTTCTTTGTCCCGCCTACCATGCCGAACGGCTCTTGGAAAGTCACGGCATTTCCAGGGTTGTTGATGGGAGCGAAGGTTGGGTTGCCATTCAACAGACTCCGGTTACCTCGAACTTAAAGGCTCGCTTTAGCGCGGAATCCCTTATCGAGAAAGCATTCGACATTTCATCCCCCGCTGCTAAAACCAGAATTGGGTTGCTGCAGGCAGATATCAACAAGTACAGCACATCCAAGATTGATTGGGAGTCGACAAAACATATCAAGCATGCTGCAACTTGGTACTGTTCCCATTGTGGATGGGTACGGCAACCGGGTGCTTCCCATTGCTTCGAGTGTGGCAGAAAGCAATTTACGTTCAAGATTTATGATTCGGGATTCAGCTACAGGGATCTTGGTGTGAATTCTCACACACAATTTTCCCCATGCCCTGTCTGTGGAAATAAGATTTTCTCAGAAGACGCTGGATACTGCAGGATATGCGGTACTCCGTTAACAAATCCATGTACACATGATCCTACGCATCTCAACCATCCTGAAGCGAAACATTGCTATGCATGCGGGAAAGCTACTGCATTCAAAGATAGCGAATACCATATACAGATAAAACAAAGCTTAGAGAAATATACTGAAGGAGACTTCTCGATGATATACAAGTCCGAGATCAAATACGATCGGAAAACAAACAGAGTCAAGGAATGCCCACGGTGCCAAAACGAAGAATTCAGTGCTGATGCCACATATTGCAGGATCTGTGGATTGCCATTGGTGAACAATTGCATACCTGGTCAATGGGAGGACGATTACGGAAATTGCCATGATAGCCAATCCCACGAGAATCTTCCGGACTCAAGGTTCTGTGAACAGTGCGGAGAGCCAACGGTGTATTTCCAACTCAAGCTTCTAAAGACGTATAGGGAGATTCAAGGATTGCCAGAGGTGGAAGATAATGGGAATGAATTTGATCCCGACATACCGTTCTGACGATTTTGATCCTGATAACCATGGTAGGAGGGGGCGACATAGGAAGAAGATCACTCATCTTCTACTTTCGAGTATTTGTTAATTAGGTAATCACGAATTGTTAATACTCATCTTTATTCTCCTGAAGGTTTCGTGCAATCCTGAGTGCGACGTTAACATACGGCCTTTAAGGTACATACGGATTCAGATTGTGCGCGGTATGATGAATTTGCTAGCGTACAGTAGGCAAGTTTTCTAGACCACAGTTAAGAGTATTTTCAATCACAACTCCAGGAATGAAAAAATTCATTGACTTTCACATCAGATCTAGGGAAAACAGGTCTTCCTGTTTGCCGGCCATGCGATAAAGCACGCCCCTTTCATTCTCATTCAATTTCAGCATTTAGGATAAAGCAGCCAATCGTTCTTCAGTTTGAATAGTATAGTGGTTGTTTTCCACATCGCTGAAAAATGACATTGATACAACCAATGTACGAGCCAACTCACGCAAACCGAGCAATTTTTCTCGTCAATTTGTTGTTTCAAGTGTCCAAAAAGGAATGTAATCTACTTGATAATTGATAATACTAGAATTGATACCTTTCAGATTTATAGCCAGTGCATAGCACTGAATAAGATGAAAGTAGAGAAAAGGCTATTCATCTCGAAGATTAAAGGTGAAATCATAGATTTGTTGAATTTCTTGTTCATTGAAATTTGCGGTTTGAATATATCGTATCATTGACAAAACTGCAGGTGAATCATGAAGAAACTCAACCAGATCTGGATCAGTATTCGAAGACAGGCGAAATAGAACATCAGGATCTGCTGCAAGAACTTTGGCAATCTTCTTAATTATCTCAGGTTTCGGAGGATT
>JAAZAT010000210.1 GCA_012514185.1 Spirochaetales bacterium
ATGAACAACCGGAAGGCAAAGCCTGAAGGTATGCAAGATAAGGAATGGAAGGAATGATTGCTATGGCTACCAAAAAATTGTACAGATCCCCTCGGGGAAAGATTTTCGGGGTTTGCACCGGCCTTGCAGAATGGAGGGACCTGCCCGCCGATCCAGTTCGCTTGATTGTTTTCCTGGTGGTGCTTGCCACCGGAGTCTTCCCTGGAGCCTTGATCTACCTGGCTGCAGCACTCTTGATTCCGATGAATCCTGAGTCCTCATACTCCAGCAACAGCACTATCTACAGTGAAGACGAACCCAAGCAGAGCGAAGCGGAACTGAAGGCTGAGTATGAGAGACTGAAGCGCAAGGTCGAGAAAATGGAAAGCGAGATGTTCAACAAGGAACGGGATTGGGACGACCGATTCCATCAGGGAAACTGATATGCTCAAAGATACCAAGGCCAACAAGGTGTTCCTGATCATCCTGGTCGTCCTGTTGGCCCTCGGCTTCACCGCAAGCAGAGGGTGGAACGTCCTTACCAGGAACAGCCGAGCCAACCAATCCATTGCTTTTTCAACCACCGATTCACTGAAGGTGTCCACGATTTCAAACGATATTGTCATCGAGGTGGACAACACCGCCAAAGGTGCTTCCGTTTCAATCGGGAAACATGAGTCAGACCTCCTCTCGGTCTCGAAAACCGCCAGGAGCCTGAACGTGGACGTCAAGCCCAAGAAAAGCTGGTTCTTCCGTTTCTTCTCCTATTCCCCTTCGGCGGTAGTCATCACCCTGCCTGCCGCTCGTTTGGAAGAGCTGGAGCTGTCCAGCATCTCGGGGAACATCAGGATCCTGCATCCCATCCAGGGCAGGAGCATGCAAGCCAGGAGCACCAGCGGAGAGCTTGACTTCTTGACGCTCACCGCCGAACAGGACATCAAGCTGAGCAGCATCAGCGGCACCATCAAGGGAAGTGAAGCTGTCGGCAAGCGATCGGTCGAGCTTGCAAGCACCAGCGGCGGCATTGAAGTCCAGCGGGTCGAGGCGCAGGATGCAAAGCTGAAGTCCATCAGCGGCAGTGTCGAGGCAGAGGTGAAGATCCTGGACGGAGGGTCCTTGAACGCAGCTTCCACCAGCGGATCTGTACACATCGACTTGAAGCTGAGCACCGACCTGAAGATCCAAGCTTCCACCACCAGCGGTCAGGTTGCCATCAATGACAACGACATGGGAAAGAGTGCTGCTGTTGAAACAGGAAGTGCCAGGAACAAGGTTGTCCTTTCCACCGTAAGCGGAGGGATCGAGCTCTGGTACTGAACAAAAACCATCATGCCGATTGGCTGTCTCGAAAGAGGCAGCTTTTTTTATTTGACTGACAGCTTTCCCATCGGTAGCATACCTATATACCAGAGGAGGCACCGTGCAGCGTAGTGAAAAGCTTTTGTATCTACTGATGACCCTTCTGATAACCGCCCTCTTCATAACCGGGATGGTACTCGAAGGCCCCTTGGAGGTTGTGATGCAGGTAATATCCCTGCAGAAAGAGAGTGCGCGCCTGATCAATGACTTCACCCTCTATGGAATCGGGACGGCCATGTTCAATGCAGCATGTGTAGGTGTACTCGGCTTGGTGCTGGTTTTCTTTGCAAGCGTCAGCCTCTCCGGGCCGACTTTGTCCTGCATCCTTACCATGATGGGCTTCTCATTTTTCGGCAACACCCTGCTCAACTGCATCCCCCTCATCCTGGGAGTATGGTTTGCCAGCAAGCTTGCCCGAAAGACCTTTGGATCCTACAGCCTCATCGCCCTCTTCGGCACCGCCCTCGGACCCTTGGTCACCTACATCATGTTCTCCCTCGGTCTTCCCTACCCACTCTCCATCCCTCTTGGATTGCTCGGCGGCATATTCGTCGGGTTCATTCTCCCTGCAGTTGCCGGTTCGATGCTGCAACTTCATCAGGGCTACAACCTGTACAACGTCGGCTTCAGCTGCGGATTCATCGGTCTGTTCGCAGCAAATCTGCTGCTTGCATTCAAGAGGATGCAAGCCATCACGGTCACCTGGAATACAGCCTTTTCCCTTCCTTTGGTCCTGCTTGTCCCCCTCTTCAGTCTTCTCTTGATAGCAACCGCCCTCATCGTCGACAAGCCCAAGCGAAGCTTTGAAGGCTTTCTTGCAATCCAAAAGCTGACCGGCCGGCTTCCCTACGATTTCTTTGACACCGGCTATTTCGGTGGTACGCTGCTGAACATCGGCCTGCTTGGATTGCTGTACTGGGCCTATGTGCTGGTAGTGGGAGGCCCGATCAACGGGCCGGTGATCGGAGGAATCTTTACCATCATGGCCTTCGGAGGTTTCGGCAAGACCTTGAGGAACACCGTGCCGGTAGTGGCGGGTGTCATTCTCTCAACCCTGGTATTCGGCAAATCACTCACAGCCCCAAGTCCCTTGCTTGCCGCCCTCTTCTCCACCACACTCGCACCCATAGCCGGACAGTTCGGAGTCATTGCCGGCCTGCTTGCAGGCTTCATCCACCTGGTCATGGTGGAAGTGACGGCGACTTGGCATGCAGGCCTCGACCTCTACAACAACGGATTCGCTGGAGGCCTGACCGCAAGTTTATTCATCTCCATCCTGCAATGGTACAAGACCAATCGCCCGAAGGAGGATTTCACCACATGAAACGAAAAGATTTTCTCGGACGACTGATAGGGGAAGTGACGAACTTCCTGCTCGAAGGCAATCCGCTCAGACTTGTCGTCTCCCTGCACCAGGAAGACGACGGTGCGCATATCAGCTTCTTTGACGACCGGCCGAGGTCGGAAGAAGAGATCAAGCGGATTTACAACTCCCTCAACCCCCGGAAGAGCAGACCCGAGCTGGCAGAATACTACGGACTCATGGCCGGCCACGACATGGCGTGGGACGCACGCTTGAAACTCATCGGTTGGCAGATCAAGCACGCAAGTGTAGACAATTCAGACAGCGGACTGAGAATCGACTTATGGCTGGGCAGCGATGCTTTCAACCCGGATCACTTCACCTTGAACAAAAAAGAAAAGAAGAAGTAATGCAACAAATTACAGTATATTTGTTGCATATAAACTAATATATTCCTAATTTGTTGTATATTCATGCAGAATCTGTTGCATAATTCCGAGATTTTAGCTATCATCCCTACAATGCAAGCTGATGGAGCAACAATGAATACATGCTTTCTACTTCTCGAGGACGGAACCTTGTACCAAGGAAGAGGATTTGGAGCGCCGGCTCCGTTGCTTGACGAATCCTTGGTGGCGGCGGAAGTCGTTTTCAACACCAGCATGACCGGATACCAGGAGATTCTCACCGATCCTTCCTACCATGGGCAGATGGTGGTCATGACCTATCCACACATAGGGAACTATGGCTGTGAACCGGATTTCGACGAGGGGCTTTCCAGTCCAAGCCCCATCTGTTGTACTGCACTAATTGTTCACCAAGCATATGAAGGCCCTCTTCCTTTGAAGAGGGTCTCTTTGGATGCCTACCTGACTGGACATAAAACAGTCGGGGTCACCGACATCGATACCCGCTCCCTTACCATGCACCTGAGAAATCATGGTTCACAAAACGCAGCGGTATTCAGGACCAAAGATGGGAAGCTTGCAGACCAGCAGTACCGCCAGGTTCTCGCAAGGCTTGGAGCCTATCCTCATGTCGGGGAGCTTGACCTCATAGAAGGAGTTGCAACAAGGCGGATGATCAAGGATCCGAGCCTGCCGGATCTCCCTGAAAATCCCATCCTCAGATTTGCCGTAGTGGACTTCGGCATCAAACGCTCGATCATCGCCGAGCTGTACAAACGGGATATCGCCGTTACCCTCTTCCCTCCTTCCGTTCAAGCCGAAGAAATCCTTGCAAGCGGCTGCGACGCACTGCTGCTCTCCAACGGCCCCGGAGATCCGGCATTGCTTGGTGATGCAGTGGCGATGGTCAAAGAGGTAATGACCTCTCTGCCGGTCTATGGCATCTGCCTGGGTCACCAGCTGATCACCTGGGCTCTGGGAGGGAGGACGATGAAAATGAAGTACGGCCACCATGGAGGAAACCACCCCGTCATCGACATGTACACCAAAGCCTGCTTTGTCACCAGCCAGAACCACGGCTATGCAAGTGTGGAAGAGTCACTTCCCCTCGATGTGGAAGTCTGGCTGCGCAACGCAAACGACAACTCCATCGAAGGGCTCCGGCACACTACCAAGCCCGTCTGCTGTGTACAGTTCCACCCTGAAGCCTCACCCGGCCCCCGGGATGCCTCGTGGATCTTCGACTCGTTCATCCACAGTGCACAGGAGGCAAAAGCATGAGTGCCAGGACCGACATCAAGCGGATTCTCATCATCGGCAGCGGCCCGATAGTCATCGGCCAAGCGTGCGAATTCGATTACAGCGGGACACAAGCCGTCAAGGCCTTGAAGGAAGAGGGGTATGAGGTGATCCTCCTCAATCCCAATCCTGCAACCGTCATGACCACGCCCTCCTTGGCCGACAAGGTCTATATGGACCCTTTGAAGGTTGAGTACGTGGAACAGATTTTCCAACGCGAGCGGCCTGATGCAATCCTGACCACCATGGGGGGCCAAAGCAGTTTGAATCTGGCTCTGGAGTTGGACAAGGCTGGCCTGCTCGAGCAGTACAACGTCGAGGTGATCGGCTCCTCCATCGCCTCCATCAAGCTTGCCGAAGACCGCGGAGCCTTCAAGCAGGTGGTGCAGGACTTGGGCTTTGAAAGTGCAAAAAGCCATGTCGTACACTCACTGGCGGAAGCAGAGTCTCATCTTGCAGACTTTCCGTATCCTCGAATCATCCGCCCCTCCTACACGCTGGGCGGTATGGGAGGATCAATTGCCGAAAACGAAGAGGAGTTTCCCGAACTCCTGCTCCATGCCCTCGAGACCAGCCCAAGCGGTGAGGCCCTTATCGAAGAGTCGCTCATCGGTTGGAAGGAGTTCGAGATGGAGGTCATGCGGGACAAGAGCGACAATGCAATCATCGTCTGCTCGATCGAAAACATCGACCCCATGGGAGTCCATACCGGGGACAGCATCACCATCGCTCCCATCCAGACGCTCGACGACAAGCTTTACCAGAAGATGCGCACCGCTTCCATAGCAATCCTTCGCGCAGTTGGAGTCGACTGCGGAGGCAGCAATGTCCAGTTCGCCGTCCATCCTCAATCAGGCAGGATGGTGGTTATCGAAATGAACCCAAGGGTATCGCGCTCCTCCGCACTGGCCAGCAAGGCAACCGGCTTTCCCATCGCACGTTGCTCGGCAAAACTCGCGGTAGGCTATACCCTGGACGAGGTGGTCAATGAGATCACCGGCCAGTCGGTCTCCTGCTTCGAACCGGTGCTGGACTACTGTGCTGTCAAGGTTCCCCGCTTCGAGCTGGAGAAATTCCCTCTTCCTTTCTCGGCCCTGGGTACCCAGATGCGCAGTGTGGGAGAGGCCTTGGCCTTGGGAAGAACCGCCTTGGAGGCATTGAACAAAGCCATCCGCGCCTCGGAACGCAAACTGGAAGGATTGTGTGACTTGGTCGCGGTCGGCCGCTACAGCGAGGAGGAGGTAGAAAGATTCTTGACAAGCGCCCACCCGCTCAGACTCTTGTCCGCCTATACCACGTTGGTCAGAAAAGGGCCCTCCTGCCTGCCAATGATCGAGGAAATCACCAAGTTCGACCGGTGGTTCTTGCACCTGTTGGTGCAGCAGTATGAGCTGGAACAGGCCATCCGCGCCAACCTCGATCATCAGACCCTGCTGAAGGCCAAGAAAGCCGGTATCAGCGACCGCCACCTGGCTTTCCTCACCTCGCAGAAGCCCCAAGACATTGAACGGCTGCGCTTTGCCTACGACCTGCACCCGGTCAACCACCATGTCGACACCTGTGCCGGGGAGTTTGACGCCCTCACGCCCTATCTCTATACCACATACGGCGAAGTGACCGAGGCTCAGCCGCTGGGTAAGGAGGCTGTCGTCATTCTTGCCAGCGGGCCCAACAGGATCGGCCAGGGCCTGGAGTTCGACACCTGCTGCACCCTCGCCTCCCTTGCCTATCGCAAGCTGGGCAGGAAAACCATCATGGTCAACAGCAACCCGGAGACGGTCTCGACCGACTTCAACATCTCCGATCGTCTCTATATGGAGAGCTTGGCGGCCGAAGAGGTCAAGGAGATTCTTCGCCTCGAAAGTGCGGCCAAGGTGGTCGTCCAATTGGGGGGACAGACTCCACTGAACCTTGCCGGCGACCTGATCAAGGCGGGTGCCTCGATTGTCGGAACCAGCCTCAAGGGGCTGCTCGATGCAGGAGACCGGGGCAAGTTCTCCGCGTTGGTTGCAGAACTTGGACTCAGGCAACCGAAGAACCGCAGTGCAAAACGGACCGAGGACATCCTTGCTTTGGCCAAGGAAGTCGGGTTTCCCGTCCTCATCCGGCCCTCCTTCGTCCTTGGGGGGCGGGGCATGTACATCGTCTACGATGAAGAGGCCTTGCAAAAGCTCACCCACCTTGAGGCCAGCGAAGAGGCTCCTGTTCTGGTCGACCAGTTTTTGGAGGATGCCTTCGAGTACGACCTCGATGCTGTCTGTGATGGGAAGAGCCTCTATATCGGAGGGATTTTACAGCATATCGAGGCAGCAGGAATCCACAGCGGTGACTCGGCGGCCGTGTTTCCTCCCTACAAATCCAGACCGGAAATTTTGAAGCAGATGCAGGAGTGGGCGCATAAGCTCGCCCTTGCCTTGGATGCCCAGGGGTTGATGAACATCCAGTTTGCAGTCAAGGACGGACTGCTCTACCTCATCGAGGTGAATCCGCGCGCCAGCAGGACCATTCCCTTCATCGCCAAGACTTCTGGCGTCGACCTCATCGAGGCGGCGGTACGGGTCTGGGAGGGGGAGGACTTGGTCGCCCAAGGCCTGGTCAAGCAAGAGGGACTCGTGGCAATGGGAACCTGCAAGACCGGATGGGCGGTCAAGGAGGCGGTCTTCAGCTTCGACCGCTTCAGCAATGTCGACCCCGCTCTCGGACCGGAGATGCGCTCGACCGGCGAGTCGATTGGCTTGGGGAAAACCTTCGGAGAAGCCTTTGCCAAGAGCCAGATCAGTGCCGGCAACAGGCTTCCGGTTGCAGGAAAGGTCTTTGTCAGCGTCAACAAGAAGGACCGCACCACCATCCTGCCGGTAGTGCAGAAGCTGGTGGCCCTGGGCTTTGGCATTGCAGCAACCAAGGGTACCGCCGCCTTCCTCTTCGAACAGGGCATCCTGTGCGAGGTGATGCAGAAAGTCCATGAAGGCAGGCCGAATATCACCGATTATCTGAAAAGCCGGCAGATCGCCCTGGTGATCAACACACCGATGGGCTACCAGGCGCATGCCAGCGACGATGAGATACGCAGCATCGCCATGCGCCTGAAAATCCCTTATACCACAACCACCAGTGCTGCAACAGCTGCTGTACAGGCAATTGAATACCTGCAGAAAAAACAGGTTGTTGTTCGTTCTCTCTCTTCCTAGGAGCAATTGCCTTTTGGGTTCTCTTACGATAGTATGACAATACTTTACAAAGGAGACCCAAGAGGGACTGCGTATGTCTGAAGAAGTATTTTCCCAACGAACAACTACCTGCGGAGCATTGAACAAGGCCGACAACGGAAAAACCGTTGTTCTCAACGGCTGGGTGCATCGTGACCGAAATCATGGAGCACTGCATTTCATCAATCTCAGGGACCGGTACGGTATCACCCAAGTAGTGGTTGATGACGATGCATCACCCGCTCTCCAGGCCGTTGCAAGCGAGCTTCGTCTGGAATACTGCATCGCAGTGACCGGCAGTGTACGCCTGCGTCCCGAATCCATGGTCAATCCCGAGATGAGCACCGGGGAGATCGAGGTAAAAGCGGAGAACATTGAAATTCTCAGCCGATGCGCCCCGCTTCCCTTCCAGATAGATGACGGTAAGGAGACCCGCGAGGATCTCAGGCTCAAGTACCGCTACCTCGATTTACGCAGCCAAGGCATGCAGCAGCGCCTCAAGCTGCGGCATGACTTCATCCTTGCTTGCAGGAAGTATCTTGCATCCCGCGATTTCTATGAGATCGAGACCCCGACGTTGATCAAGAGCACCCCCGAGGGCGCACGCGACTTTTTGGTTCCCAGCAGGATATATCCAGGCAAATTCTATGCACTTCCCCAGAGTCCCCAGCTCTTCAAGCAGATTCTCATGGTCGGCGGCATGGACAAGTATTTCCAGATCGCCCGCTGTTACCGTGACGAGGACGCCCGCGGCGACCGTCAGCTCGAATTCACCCAGCTTGATCTTGAGATGAGCTTCGTCAAGCGTGACGATGTGCTGTCCTTGATCGAGGACCTGTTCAACAGCGTCTTCAGGGAAGTCATGGACTACGAGCTGCCCGCCCGCTTCAGACGGCTCTCCTATAACGATGCATTGAATACCTACGGCTGCGACAAGCCCGACCTTCGCTTCGACCTTCCCCTCTGTGATGTGAACGAGCTGGCCCAAAAGAGCAGCTTCGCCACTTTCAAGGACATCGTTGCAAACGGCGGGTATGTCAAGGCGATCTGCGCTCCCAAAACCGATGGTGTCGATTTCTCCCGCAAGTACATCACCGAACTTGAGGATGCAGCCAAGATCTACGGGGCCCAAGGCCTTGCATGGATCAAGGTGGGCGAGAACAAGAGTCTTTCAGGTGGTGTGAGCAAGTTCTTTACCGGTCTTGAAGCAGAGCTGATACAAAAGCTTGAGGCAAATGAAGGGGATATGATTCTCTTTGTCGCCCACCAGAACTGGAAGAAGTGCTGCGCCAGCCTCAGTGCCGTCCGCACCAAGCTGGGCAAGGACCTCAAGCTCATCAGAAAGGGCTTCGAGTTCTGCTGGATCATCGACTTCCCCCTCTTTGAGTACAATGAGCAGGCCGGCCACTGGGAGGCTGCACACCATATGTTCAGCATGCCCCAGGCCGAGTATCTCGATACCCTTGAGTCCGATCCGGGCAGTGTGAAGGGTGACTTGTACGACTTGGTCCTCAACGGGTACGAGGTAGCTTCCGGCTCGATTCGTATCCACGATGTCGAGCTTCAGAAGCGCATCTTCCGCATCTGCAACTTTGACGACAAGACAGCAGAGGAGCGTTTCGGCTTTTTGCTCAATGCCTTCCGTTACGGGCCTCCCCCGCACGGCGGCATCGCTCCCGGAGTCGACCGCATGGTGATGATCATGAGCGAGCAGGCTTCCATCCACGAGGTCATCGCGTTCCCGAAGAACACGGCTGCGATCAGTCCGATGGACGATTCTCCATCCGAAGTCGACCAGCAGCAGCTTGACGACCTGCACTTGATCATCAACTATCCCAAACCAAAAGCTTGAGTTGGCGGGCCCCGGAGCAATCCGGGGTTCTTTCTTGACAAAGACGGCAAACGGCCCTAGTGTGTAGAGGACATCTGCGGGACTGCAAATCCTGCGGATGTTTTATTTCTTTGCATAGAGATGGTGTATGAAACAGAACCTTGCCCTGAGAGTCTCAAGAATCAATATTTTCAATAATATCGTGCTTGCCGTCAGCAAGATCAGCATCGGTGTCATTGCTCACTCTGCAGCCCTGCTCAACGACGGGGTCAACAACGC
The DNA here is from genome assembly GCA_012514185.1 of Spirochaetales bacterium. GTDB lineage: Bacteria > Spirochaetota > Spirochaetia > Sphaerochaetales > Sphaerochaetaceae > Sphaerochaeta. The sequence continues at coordinate 9,664 of JAAZAT010000210.1, forward strand.
CGGGGATGTCATCAGCTCGGTCATCGCCAGTGTGGGTATCGCAGCTGCCGGCAAGGATTCCGATGCAGAACACCAGTACGGCCATGAACGGCTGGAGAGCGTTGCCGCCATCCTGCTGTCGGGCATCATCATGGTGGTGGGACTAGGATTGTTGGTCGACGGAGTCTCATCCATCATCAAGAAATCCTATCTCAACAGGCCGATTCCCGGCGTCCTTGCCGTCATTGCAGCAATCATCTCCATTGTGGTGAAGGAGATCATGTTTCTCTATACCCGATGGGCGGCAAAGAAAACCGAATCCTCGGCCCTGCTCGCCTCCTCCTGGGACTCCCAGAGTGATGTCCTTGCCACCACCGGCGGCCTGGTCGGCATCGTATTCGCCCGCATGGGATACCCGATCGCCGATTCCATTGCGGCCATCATCATCGCCCTCTTCATTTTCCGTGTCGGGGTGCAGGTATTCCGCGATGGAGCCGACCAGATGGTCGACCGTGCATGCAAGGAGGAGACGGTTCAGCAGATTCGCTCGGTCATCCTTGACCAGGAAGGAGTCCGCGGCTTGGACCTCTTGCGCACCAGGACCTTCGGCTCGCGTTGCTATGTCGATGTGGAAATCTCCGCCGATGGGCTGCAGAGCCTGGTGGATGCACACTCCATCGCCGAACGCGTCCATCACGCTATCGAGAAGAACTTCCCCCAGGTAAAGCACTGCATGGTGCATGTGAATCCCAGCAAGAAGAAGCGATAGATTACGATATATCGGAAACTTTGGTCGTAAATACATAATTTCTACGATATATCGTATTAATAACATAAAAACTATTTACTTTACGATATACCGTAACTATACTGCCATTAAAAGGCAGAACCATGATACTCCAGAGAAATCAGTATCTTGATCAAGTAAAAGCATTCATGCATCAAGATATTATAAAAGTAATTACCGGTATTCGGCGTTGCGGCAAATCGATGTTGCTCTCCCTCATTAGGGATGAACTCCTTCAACAAGGAGTGCCGCAGTCCCATCTGCTTATGGTGAACTTTGAATCTTTCCAGTTGAAATTTGAGAAAACCCAGAAAGCCGTGTATGCAGCCATTGAGACATTGGTGAAACAAGCAGCAGGAAGCAAGGTGTATCTTTTGTTTGATGAGATTCAGGAACTTGAACATTGGGAGCGTGTAATCAATGCCTGCCAGATTGATTTTGATTGTGATATATACCTTACAGGTTCAAATGCTTACTTATTGTCCAGCGAACTTTCCACCTATCTCAGCGGGAGGTATATTGAGATTCCGGTGTATCCCTTCTCATTCCGGGAAGTATGGGAGTATGGAGTTCTCAACGAGAAGACAGCTACCAAGGAGCAAGCATTTGAAAAATATCTGAATCTTGGTGGACTGCCTTTTATTCATCAAAACTCTCTTTCCAAAGAGAATGCGAGAGTGTACCTTGAGGATGTCTTTGAGTCGGTTCTGGTCAAAGACATTGTAGCTCGCAACAAAGTGCGTGATATCGACACACTCAGGAGAATTCTTATCTATTGCGTGGCGAATAGCGGCCGGATATTCTCTGCCTCGAGTATCGTTAAGTACCTGAAACATGAACATCTGTCCATCTCTTTGGATACGTTGTATCGGTACATCGAATATTTCAAGGCTTCATGCCTTGTCCTTCCCGTCAGCCGATTCGATA
>JAAZAT010000075.1 GCA_012514185.1 Spirochaetales bacterium
ACGCTCTTTATGAACGGCCAATTGAAGCCTGCGGTGACGCCGGCATCAAAATTACCCCTCATCTGGAAGATGGGTACGATGCTTTTTGTCCCTCCATAGGTGAAGACGCCAAAAATGAGGATGACAAAAATGGCGATGAGGAAGTCGGGAATGGCACTGAGGAATGAGCTTACCCCCGAGATGATCGGTTCATACCAGCTGTTTCGTCGATAGGCGGAAATGGCTCCCAATACGATACCGACCAGAAAGGAGAGGATGAGGCCGGTACCGACCGTGAACAAGGTCCAAGGCAGACGGCTTGCTATGATTGTGGAGACTTGGACACCGGGGGAGAGAAACGAGGTGCCGAAGTCCAGCTGCACTGCAGCTTTGAGGTAATCGAAATATTGGATCAGCAGGCCTTTGTCCAAATCGATGGAAAACAGGGCCTTGGCACGGGCATTAGCTTCTTCGTAGCTCATACCGTACTGGACAACCAGGTTCTGGATGTATTGCTCGATCGGGTTGGACGGCATGAGCCGGATCAGGAAAAAAATCAGGGTTGTCACCACCCAGACGGTGAAAACAACCTTGAAGATTCTTCCTCCGACGTACCGCAATGTTTCCTGTTTCATGGTCATCTCCTGTCGATTCCACTCAGTACGGTGGAGATGTAGGTATCGGCAACCAAGAGGACCACTCCTTTGGCAGGCAGGGAGAGGTGCTCTTGTGAAATTACTTCGATGGGATAGGGACAATCCTTGAAGAGGGCTTTGATTTGCAGGATGCTCTCAGCATTCAGGTCACTGAGCAACCCGCCTGTCAGGCATACAAGCTGAGGATCGATGAGATAGAGGGCTTTCAGAATCGATTCCGCCAAGAGTCCCATGAGCTGTACCGGGTCGTGATGCAGTGCATTCTGTTCAACCAGGTTCTGGATATGGCGGTCGGAAAAGAAGATCTCACCGCTTGCCCCGTTGCAGCCTTTGAACAATTTCCCATCGATGATGATGCCGCTGCCGATGCCGAAGGGTTTCTCGTTGATGATGAAGACCATGGAGGAGGCCTTTTCCTGTTTGCTGGCAGTCTGGTAGTACACAGCGGCGCAGTTTGCGTCATTCTCAACAACTATATGCAGGTTGGGAAACGCCGATCGGATGGAGGCGGTAAAGCCCTCCACTTTCCAGATTTTCGGTACTTCCCGGTCGACGATCGTCCGCTTGAACGAGGAGAGGTTTCCTTCATTGTCCACCACCGACTTGACGGCGATACCCACCCCTTTGATGTTCTCATACACGCTGGTGAAGTGGTCGATGAGTGAGATGATATTCTGCGTCAGCTCTTGGGGAGTGGGATTTTCCAGAGGAATATGCTGGAAGTGGATCTCCTGGTCGGCAAGCCCGATCACATGCAAATCGATGAAGGTTTCTTCCAAGTACAGACCGAGAAAATATGCACTCTCATTGGCAATCTCAAGGTATTGGCCGGGTTTGCCGACTTTGCCTTTTGCAGCGCTGTTCTCCTGGGAAGAGGGCTGCAGCAGCCCTTCCCTTTTCAGGTCGTTGACCAGGTACGATATTGTTGAGGCTTGGACATGAAGTTTTTCCTTGAGTTCGGCCTGTGTCAGGGTGCCTTCCAACCGCAGGGTCCGAAAGAGGGCGAACATGTTTTGGTAGCGTTCCTGTGATTTGTTCATAAGCCTCTCTAAATTAATTCGTTCAAACTATGAATTAATTCTGAGGCACATTGTTCCTCCTGTCAATTGTTTTTTTATGAAACTTTTTCGCTTGGAGTTTTTCGGGTATACACAGAGGAACAAACCATTGAAGTCAGGGGACTTACCAACACCAATCCAATACAGCCGATCAGGGTGTGCAGGATTTCTGAAGCTACGCTTTGGGAGTTGAGTATGTTCATCAGCGGGGTGCCTTGGGCCATATAGACCATCATGATGGTCAGGTAGCTGCCGATGTAGGCAAGCAGCAAGGTGGTGGTTTGGCTTCCCACCACCGATTGGCCGATGTGCATGCCGCTGGCAAACAGCTGTCTGCGTGTCACCTGCGGATTATGCAGATGCACCTCGTCGAGGGCTGCGCTGATGTCGATGGCCAAATCGAGAATGGCGCCGCTGCAGGACAGATAGATGGCCGCTTGCAACAGCTTGGTCAGGTTGACCTGCTCGAAGCCGGCAAACAACAGGGATTCCGACCAGCTCATCACCGCCCCATGGATGGAGAAGTAGGAGGTGCCGGCCATGGCAAGCAGACAGGTGACCAGCGAGCACAGCAAGGAACTTGCAATGGCGCAGTAGGCTTTTCTGGTGAGGCCGGCAACCAGAAGCAGACAGGAGACAGTCAAAACCGCCCCCACCAGCAGGGCGACGACTATCGGCTCATACCCTTTCAGGCAGAAGGGAATGAGAATCTTCCAGATCAAGAGGAAGGCAAGGGTGAAGGAAAGCAGGGTGCGCAATCCGTTTTTTCCCAAGACCAGCACCAACAGCAGGGCAAAGAGTCCGAACAGCTGAAGTTCCTTGGAAACACGGTAGAGGCTTACCATGTTGGCAAAGATGATCTGTCCGTCTTCGCTCCGCTCCACCAAGACCCAGGCCACATCCCCTTCTTGATAGACGGTATCGAATTCGAGCTTTCCTCCCAGCAGGTTGACTGCATCGACTTCCACCTGCTTGTAGGGAGATGAGAGCAGGCGGACGGTGACCACCTGCTCCCCCATGTTCACGACCCCTTTCTTGAAGAGGTTGGAGTTGTTCACTGCAACAACCCGGGCCTTGATCCCCAGAGCGTTGCTGTAAAGTTCCCGTTCAAAGCCGGTGGGGATTACAAACAAGATAAGGGCAAGAATGAGCAATCCAACGATCAAGATGCGTTCACGAACAACCAACGGTATTTTCATCACAGGTTCCTTTACAAAACTCTCCCCCCGGTTGGAGGGAGAGGAAGAGAAGAGGTTCTTGGCTCGGTTATACAACGCCGGTCAGCTGCTTCAGCTTGTCATAGACTTCGGTGTTGTCGTAGGAACCACTGAAGAGCTCGCTGCCGCTGCCGTATGCATAGACTCCGACCGGAGTGCCGGTGTGGGAGTAGCTGGTCCAACCGATGCCTGCCTTGTTGTTGAGAATATGGGTCAGGGTGACGGAGAACGGATTGTATCCACCGTAGAGCAGGTAGGCTTGGTCGCTGCTGTCGCGCTGTTTTGCGGGAAGCATCGCCTGCTTGAAGGCTGCTTCCAGCTTTGCGTACTCAAGAGCGGAGAGGACCATGGCCTTGTTTGCAGCAGTCTTGCCGGGGGCGACCAGACCAAAATCAGCTTCGACCAAGGCAAGAGCTTGCTCGAAGCGCAGGTTGGGATTCTCCTTCTGCAGCTTGGCGAACTTCTCATCGAAAGCGATGTAGGAGAGCTTCTGGTTGTACAGGATGTCGAAGGCGGTGTTGTAGCCGGTACCGGCATAGCCGATGGTCATACCGCCGGTCTCATGGTCGCCTGTGACGATGATCAAGGTCTCTTCGGGATGCGCCTTTGCAAAGTCGAGGGCTACCGCAATTGCCTGGTCGAAAGCAAGCAGGTCGTAGATTTCCGCTGCGGCGTCGTTGGCATGGCAGGCCCAGTCGATCTTGCCTGACTCAACCATCATGAAGAAGCCTTCGCTGTTGTTCAGGACGTCGATGCCCTTCTGGACGAACTGTGCAAGGCTTACATCGCTTTCGTTCATATCCATCGCATAGGGCATGGATCCGCTGTCCTGAAGCCTCGGGTTCTGGGCGTACACCTTTCCGCTTGCCGAGGTGAGGTTGAGAATCTGGCTCTTGTTGTCGGTGATGAGGTAGCCGGCCTGTTGAAGCAGACTGTAGATGCTCGTTTTGCCTCCGTCTTCAGCCTTGCTGATCGCCCCGCCTCCGAAGTAGTCGAAGCCGCTGGCAACCATCTGAACGCCGATGTCGTAATAGCTGTTTCGGGACGGTACATGGGCGTAATAGGCGGCTGGAGTGGCGTGGTTGAGGGTGACCGTAGAAACCAACCCGACTTTCCATCCCTTCTGCTGCTTCAGCTGTTCGGCAATGGTCTTGCCCACCATCTGCTTGTCGATTCCAAGCCCGATGGTGCCGCTGTGGGTCTTGTACCCGCTTGAGAGCGACGTGGCCGTGGATGCCGAGTCGGGGCAGAAGGAGGTTGCATCGAAGGTGGTCTGCAGCCCGACTACCGGGAACTCGGTGAAGGTCAGCGGCTTGAGGGAGAGATTGCCCTTCTCATTGCTGCCTTTCAGGATCTGTGCTGCGTTGATCTGCACATGGCTCATACCGTCTCCGATGAACATGAAGACATACTTGGGCTTGGCCTGCGTCTCAATCGACACTGCCGCTGCGCCCTGTTTCTCCCCTACAGCCTGCGCCGTAAGGCCTGACAATACCGCTGCAAGGAGCAACAGCACCATCATCAATCGTTTTTTCATGATTTCCTCCATCAAACTATCTGGATGGCCATACGATGAACTGCGATTGCTAGGCTTTTACGAACAATTGATAAGAAATAGTTCAGAAAAGTATGAGATCGGGCTCTGGCCTCCCTGCTGCCGGGCTGCTACCATAGGACTATGTATGAGTTTCCTCCGTTGAACAAGCGAACGAGAAAACGGGAGTTTTCCCTTTACACCGAACAAGAACGTTCGGCCGTGGTGTACTATTGGCTTTTCAGCAGGAAAGGCTTTCGAGAGCTCGATACGCTCTGCCTCGGCTTGGATGGCAGGCAAAGCCGAGGATGGCAATCGATGGGCGTCGCCCACTATCTGGGCCTCGATGAAACGCATCATGGCTTCTTTGAAGGAGCCCTGCCTTCCTATGCCTTGAACACCCTGCTTGCCCACGGGCGGGAGGATCAATCCCTCGTCCTGATCTACTGTTACCTGCGTGACTGGTTCATCGCCGATGCGCAGTCAGGAACCCTTTCCGAGGAACTGGTCAAGGAGAAGGACCCGGATTACCATACCGACCATGTCGAGGCGTCCTACTGGATACGGGAGACGCTCCTGGCCAAGGCTCCCCAGGCGGAAATCGACAAGAAGCTGTTGAACCTGCTCTCCATCGATACTTCTGAGCAGACGGTTAAGCTGGGCTCGAAGCGCTATTACTACAGCAAGGGTGCTCTCAAGCAGGCTGTCAAATGCCTCTATGACTTTCAGTGCCAGATCTGCGGGACCAGGATCTATCGGCCCGGCTGGATCAAGACTTTGAGCCGTGAAGAACAATGGGGTTATCTCAATGCCGACGCCCACCATATCCAGCCGCTCTCCCAAGAGGGCCCCGACTCCCTTGCCAATCTGCTGTGTCTCTGCCCTTCCTGTCATCGACGATTCCATACCAAACAATTCTCGTTGCTGAAGCGCAATGGCAGGATCGGGTGTGAGGACCAGGTCCTCAACACAAGCTGGGAAGTCCTGGCCAAGCATCCGATTGTGATAGGTACGGCCGTTCATTGACCTCTTTCCCTCAGAAATCTATCCGAAAAGTCAGGATTAATTCTCTGTCAGCCTCTTTTGGTGGTATACTTTCCCAAAGGAGATTCAAAGGTGTCGACACTCTATGAACGGGCATTGGGATCACTGCTTGGCAGTTTTGTCGGTGATGCCTTTGGAGCACAGACCGAGTTCAAGCGTGCCAAGGATGTTCTGAGGCAGCACCCTGAGGGAATCCATGAGATGGATGACAGCCCGCGCATGGTGGGAAGCGTCGGAGAGATCACCGACGATAGTGAGATGGCCATCATGATGCTGCAAAGCATTCTCAAGCATGGCTCCTATTCACAAGACCTGGTGCGGAAATCCTACCAACGGTGGCGCAATGCAGGGCCTGAGGACATCGGCATCACCATCTGCGGTGCTCTCGATGGGAGGATGAACCCCAACAGCCAGGCAAACGGAGCTCTGATGCGTACCACTCCATTGGGGATCCTTGGCTGCAAGCTCTCCACCCCGGCCTTGATGCAGCTTTCCGACCTCGACTGCGCCATCACCCACACGCACCCCGTCAGCAGGGATTGCAACCGACTTTTTGTCTTTGCCCTCAGCCTTGCCATCTGCAAAGGGTGGAGCGCCCAAGAGGTTTACTCCTACCTTGTTGAGACGGCTCCTTCCTATGTGACTGAAAAAGAGGTGTTGGTTGCCCTGAGTAATGCAAAAGATGCACCACCCGAGGGGATTGATGGAAGTCTCAAAGGGTGGGTTCTCATCGCTTTCCAGCTTGCCTTCTATACTGTTCTGCACGCAAAAAGCTTTGAAGAGGGGATGGTCGACCTTACCATGCGCGCTGGCGATGCCGATACCAATGCAGCCATCTATGGGGCTTTGGCGGGAGCCTTCTGCGGTGTAGAGGGAATCCCGCTGCGTTGGAGGGAAGCTCTGAAGCCGACAGCCTGCATCAAGCGGCTGTCCATCTGTGGTGAAGAGCCGCTAGCCAAGCAAGCCGAGGTGTGGACCAAGGCGCTGTTGGAGCTGCCGGTGATGGGTATCTTCCAATAAGATTCAGAGGCTTGTCACTCTTGTACAACTGATTGCCTTGCCGCCAATAGCTCTTGGATTGCCTTGATCGATCCAAACAAGCCGGCTGCTTCGTTGGGGAGAAAAATCTTCTGGCTGGTGCCGTTGGCAAGGTCCTTGGCAATTTCATTCTGCGAGCGGAGCACTTCCATCATCAAGAGGTTTTCAGAACCCTCCTTATCAGCGTAAACCTTGCGGACGGCATCCAAACCCACAGCCTTTGCCTGTTGGACCAACTGAATCGATTCGGCCTCTCCTTGGGCGAACAGGATTTTCTCTGCCTTGATGGCTTCCGCTTTCATGATGCGCGACTCGCTCTCTCCTTGTGCGTTGAGGATCAAGCTCTGCTTGATGCCTTCCGCCTCCAGGATGGCGGCCTGTTTCTTGCCCTCGGCGATGGTGACTTCCTGCCTGCGGGTACGCTCGGCCCGCATCTGCCGTTCCATATCCTCCTTCAGGTCGGCAGGAGGTACAATGTCCTGAATCTCAACGCGGAGGATTTTCACTCCCCACTTGTCGGTCGCCTCATCGAGGATGGTGCGCAGCTGCTGATTCACCGTATCGCGGGAGGAGAGGCTGGTGTCGAGATCCATCTCCCCGAATACATTGCGCATGGTGGTTTTGGAGAGCTCCCGGATGGCCATGATCAGGTCGCTGATCTCATACAAGGCCCGATGCGGTTCCACAATCTGGTAGAAAATCAGGGTATCGACGGTCAGGCTGATGTTGTCGCGGGTGATTACCGCCTGCGAAGGGATGTCGTAGACTTGCTCGCGAAGGTCGACACAATAGGCAGAAAGCCCGTCAGGCTTGTAGTTCAAGTGTTTGACCACCCGCTTGTGGTCCAGAAAGGGAATGATGAAGTTGATGCCCGAGTCCAAGGTGCGTACATATTTGCCCAACCGTTCGATGATCATCGCCTGGCCTTGCGGCACTTGCTTGATTCCCTTGATCACAATGAGTACGACAAAAAACGTGATTGCAAGAATGATATAGAGCTCTTCCATTCCCTACTCCTTTGCCACCAGAAGCTTCACTCCGTCAAGCGCCTTCACGATGACAATCTGATCTACGGCAATCGTCTCTGCACCCTTGGTACCGGCACTCCAGACTTCCTTTCTTACCCGCACCTTCCCTGTCGCCTTGACTGGATCGATTGTCTCAACGACTACGGCTTGTTGACCTATCAGGGAGGAGGCGTTCGTCAGGGAACCGCCCTTGTCGGTAAGTCGATTGGTGAAAATTCTCCGTACAAAGACGGTAAGTATGAGCAGGGTAACCGCAAAGGTGATCAGCACTACCGATGTCGGAGCACCCAAATAGACAGGAATCGCTGCGACTATGGTTGCAAGACCGAACCACATAATGATAAAGCCCGGTGTTATGACTTCCATAGCCATCAAGAGAACTCCAACTGTTACAAATACCCACCACAGATTCATCCGTTCCCCCTTGTGCGCATCGCACGTGGGAAAACTGTAGACCTGCCGTCACTACCTGTCAACTGTACAAGAGGCTGTCTTCATACTGTCATTGCCCTGCTACCAATTGTTCCCACCGATCAAGCAATCGTTGTTTGTTCTGACCGACCCACACCGGGTCATAGGGGATATCACCCAACCTTTCGTTGGGAACCATGTGGGACGGCAGCACGATATCGGTACGAACAGTCCTGCGGTAGATGCCCCCCATCATGGCCTGTACTTCCTTGCTGAGAATGAAATCCACAAACTTCTTGGCAGGTTCCAGATTCTTTGCGCCCTTGATGATGGCTATCGGGCCGGGCACCTTGGAGGTGCCTTCGGTTGGATAGACCACCTCAAGGTTCTCCCCCGATTTCTCATACTTGAAGGCTGCCTCCTCATAGGTGATGCCCACCTTGCAACTCCCATCGGCTACCTGCTCGAACACTGCAGAGGATGAAAAGAGAACCTTCCCTTCCAGATTCTCTACAAAATTGCTCATATAGTTCCAACCGGTCTCATTATCCCCTCCCATGCTCATCAGCTGGATGACCAGCGCCATGAAGGCGGAGCCCGAGCGGGCCGGATCGGCGTGGGCGATTTGCCCCTTGAATTCAGGATTGTAGATGATGACCATCGCTTCGATGGTGGTGCCGTGCCAACGGTTGCATGGATCGCGGGTGACGGCAAGAACCTTGTCCATATGCCACACATAGGCTATAAAGTACGTATCGGAGGCCGCTGTGTTCTACTACCTTGTCAAATTAGCCCTTTCTGCATCCATGATCGTTGCCGTCAGTGAAATTGCCAAACGAAGCTCGTTCTTTGGGGCGCTTATCGCCTCGTTGCCTCTCACGTCCCTGCTTGCCCTGATTTGGATGTATATCGATAAGACGGAGACAAAGGCAATCGCCGACCTCTCCCGATCTATTTTCTTTCTTGTGTTACCCTCATTGGCATTTTTCCTGCTCTTTCCAGTCCTGCTTACCAAAGGGTTGCACTTCTGGGTGAGTTTGGGAATTTCCGTTGCCGCCACCATAGTCCTGTATGGTTTGCTTGTTTGGGTGCTCCAATTGTTGCATGTGACGCTTTAGGCTTGGTTGTTTACCCAAGGTGTTAGCAAGCCAGAACCAGCAATATCCTCAACCTTCAAGGGTTTGGAGAAATAATAACCCTGCAATTTGTCACAGCCGTTCTGCTGGAGATATTGCACCTGCTCTTCTGTCTCCACCCCTTCGGCAAGCACCTCGATTCCCAGGTTCTTCGCTGTCTGGATGATGCTCTTGATCAAGGCCATATCTTTTTTCGAGCCGGTGGTTATCCCCTGCACGAATTCAATGTCGATCTTCAGTTGGTCGATCGGGTAGGTCCTCAGCCTGCTGAACGAAGAGTGTCCGGTTCCAAAATCATCGATTGCCAATGAAATGCCCAGCTGCTTCAGTTCGATCAAGCGTTGCAACAACAACGGCTCTCCCAAGAAGTTCGAACTCTCGGTGACCTCAATCTGTAGGTATGTGCTGTCCACACCGGTTTCAGCGAGTATCGCCCGGACTTTTTCAACAATGTGAGCGTCCCTGAGCTGCACCAACGAGAGATTGATCGACATGACCAGAGCTTCTTGGTACGTTTGATTGAAAAAGACAAGCTGTTTGCAGGCTTCTTTCAGGACAAACAAGCCGATTGGGCGGATAAGACCAGTCTGTTCGGCAAGCGGGATAAAGTCAGCTGGTAAAACAATACCGTAATCCGGGTTCTTCCACCGCAGCAGAGCCTCGAAACCACACACCTTTCGGGTTTCTGTACATATCTGGGGTTGATACTCAATAAACAGCTCGTTCCTATCGAGAGCGCGATAGAGACTGTTGGTCAGACGCAGTCTCTTGGTTGTCTGCGCTTTCATCTCCTCAGTACAGTAAGCAACTTGGTTTTTCCCCTTTGCCTTGGCAGCATACATGGCGATATCGGCATTCATGATCAGCGTCTGGGCGTCGGGACCATCGTTCGGATAGAGGGAGACGCCAATGCTGGCCGGAAGAAAGTATTCCTCGGAATCGATGACAATAGGCCGCTTGAGTGCCTGCATGATCGCCTTAGGAACTGTTAGAAAATAATCTAAGCAAAAGTCTCCGACGGAGATACCCAATAATTCCACTCGCCATGGAACTCATGCCTGCTGATATTGAGCTCTTCAAGCTCCTTCTTTGAGACCCTGATGCCTTTCTCATACTCGTTGGTATCGATGCCGCATCTCACCCTCAGACCTTTTTTTGTCGTCGTCGATCCTATCAGGCTGACGATGACTGCCAACGATACCAAGGGCCGGCCCCTCCAATTCTTGCTTATGTGGCTGAACAAGCGGTGCTCGATCTGGTTCCACTTGGATGTCCCCGGAGGGAAGTGGGAGACGTGGATCTCCAGCCCTGTCTCATTGGACAGGAGTTGCAAGGACTTCTTCCAGAGCTTGTTCCTGCTGCCGTTGCTGCCCCCACCGTCAGCGGTGATGTAGAGCTTGGTCGCCCCAGGGTACCTGAGGCAGCCCATCTCATCCCACCAGGTGCGGATGCTCCGGGCGGCGAACTCTGCCGTGTCGCTGCTGATGCCCACATTCACATATCCCTCGTTCTCCCTCACATCATAAATCCCATAGGGACTGGCCTTGCCCAGTCCCAGGATGGGGAAGTCATGGTTAAGCACAGCGGTAGGATTCCCTTTGGGTGCATACTCACCGCCGTTGTTCTTGAAGTTGCCGATGTTTTCCTTTTTCTTGGTATCGACAGAAATTACAGGCAACCCCTCTTCCATGAAGGCCTTTGCCTTGGCATTGATGTGCTCAAATTGCGCATCCCTGTCCACATGGGCTTCGCCCACCTGCAGGGCCTTCTGGTTGAGCTGCAGGCTGTAGCCCATACCCTCAAGAAGTTCCCCGACCTTGACATGACTTATCTTGAACCCTTGGTTCTTAAGCTCTGCCTGAAGGTTCCTCAGACTCTTTGTAGTCCAGCATAGGGGGTTCTCGGGATTCCCGATGGTGGATCCACAGACCAGGGCCTCAAGAGCCTTTGTGACGCCCGGGTTGCTTTCCTCAATGGGTTTTCTCCCCGCTCCCTCGGCCCTTATGCGCCCAATACCTGATGAGGAGGTTCGGGCCTTTGGATCGGCTTCCGTCTCGGAAGCTTCCTTCATGCCAAGAGCAATGGTGGAGCGGGCCGCCCCCGTAAGCCTGCTCAGGGCCTCGATACCTCCACGGCCCAAAGCCAGTGCCTCAATGCCGAGAAACTTGCGCCTCTGATTTTCTGCAAGCATGGGTATTGTTTTGGCTATCCGGTTCTTTGTTGTTTCATCGAGTTCTCTCATGTGAAGAGTATACCATATTGGGTCAATATATGCTATATATAAAGGATTTATTTTCTAACAAATCCTTAGTCACCAACAGGATGTCTGTCTCTTTCTGCCGTTGCACTTCCATCAGGAACTCGTCACCGCCGAAGCGTGCGATGATATCATCCTTGTCCAGGACAGCCGCCATTACTTCTGCAATTTTGCTTAACACCAGGTCTCCGGTGGCATGCCCTGCGGTGTCGTTGATGGACTTGAAGGAGTCGAAATCGAGAAACAGGATTCCTATGACTTGCTTGCCATGGGAATGTTTTGCAATCGTTTGGTTGACATGGTCGATGAAGTAGTCACGATTGGGAAGCCTGGTCAGCGAATCATAAACCTGAGTTTTCTAGGGTTTTGTATAATTAACTGACCATACCAATCATCACAAAAAAGATAAATTTCTGTCCATAAACGAATAAATCGTGTTTTCATGACATGTTCAGCCCTTGTTTTCTTCCTTTATTAATAGTACAATTGTATTATTAATAGAGAGGCGGCAAATGGCGAGACCCAGACGAGACGACAACAAGATATACCTGCATGTCAGGAGGAACGTGAAGAGCACCTATGCCTCGGCGAACGAGGCCTATGACAACAACGGCAGGCGTTCCTACCGCATCGTCGACTGGGGCACGATGGAGGACGGGACCGTCTTCGTCCCGAACAAGCGGTTCATCTATGCCAGGGACAGCTGGGATGCTTTCGTCTTCCCCGAGGGCTGGGACCTGTGCCGGTTCGAGGAGCTGAAGAGCAAGTACAAGCCGGGAAGGCCGGCGTACACCAGGAAGGACCGCAGCCTGCTGTACGGATCGGTGTGGCTGCTCACCGAGATTGCCAGGAAGGTCGGCCTCGTCGAGGACCTGATGCAGGTGTTCGGCGGCAACGCGGACATGGTCAACGACGTGCTCACCCTCGCCTTCTTCCCGCTGGTCAGCGGCAAGAGCTACAACCACCTCGCCCAGTGGCAGAGGATCGAGCGCCTGCCCTCGGCCGACATCCTTGCCAGCAGGGATGTCACGCTGCTGACCCAGTCGATCACCGAGGCCGACAGGATGAACCTGTTCAGCCTCCGCTGCAGGCGGATAGACAAGAACCATGTACTGGCGGTCGACTCGACCAGCAAGTCCACCTACGGCAGGACGCTGGCGGACATACGGTGGGGGAGGAACAAGGAAGGCCTCGGGTTGGCCCAGACGAACGAGGTGGTCGTCTATTCGCTCAATGGTCATATGCCGGTCGTCTACCAGCAGCTTGCCGGAAACATGCCCGACATGCGGACCATGGAGCTGGTGCAGCAGATCCTCGACCACTGCCAGTGCCCGAATGCGCCAATCCTCACCGACCGCGGCTACCTCTCGCAGACCGTCATCGATTTCCTGCTGCGCAAGGGCCATCCGTTCATCGCCTGCATCAAGGCAGACTCATCCATGGTCGGGGGCCTGATTGGCTCCATCAAGGCGGGGGCGGTGCAGATGGAGATCAACATCGAGACCAAGAACTACGAGGCCGTGCAGCCTGTACGGTACTACTACGAGGCCAGGGCGGGGGAAGGCAGGAAGGCGGCCGACCTCAAGGCGTGCCTGTACTTCAGCTCCGTACGGGAGTCGATGGGCCTGACCGAACTGGACATCGTCCTGAAGGAACAGAGGCTGGAGCTCGAGGACCTCAAGGCACAGAAGACGGCCATACCGGTGGAGCAGGAGCTCAAAAGGGACTGCGACCTGTACGACATCACCTTCGACGCCGGCCACCGGGTGCAGGCGTTCTCGGTGAAGGAGAAGAAGGTGGCGGCCCGGAAACGGACGATGGGCTACATCGCCATGCTGGTGAACGGCATGGACCTGGATGCCTCGTCGGCCTGGCGGACCTATTCGCTGAGGGATGAGCAGGAGAAGTATTTCTCCGACATGAAGGGCGCGATGCTCGACGGCAGGAACCCCGCCTGGTCGGAGAAGGGGAAGGAAGGCAGGATGTTCGTCCACTTCGTCGGGCTTACCGTCTACTCGCACATCAAGGATGTCTGGAAGAGGCTGGGGCTGAAGGACCAGTTCGAGACCGTGGGCGAGGTGATCGACGAGATGAAGAACATCCGGTGCATCGAGCACACCGGCAAGGCGAAGATCATCACGCCCTTTGTCGGGAAGCAGCTGAAGATCTGCGAGTATTACGGCCTTGAGGTTCCTGAGGGGTGCGCCCCGAAACAGAAGAAGGTCAGCTCCAAGACAGGCCGGAAGAACAAGAATGCGGCTCAGGACTGAGCCTGGGAATTAATCATACAAAACTCTGGAAAATTCAGGTCATAAAAGGCCATATTGTAGAGCTTGTTTTGTGATTGCTCGAGTTCACTGCGCTGGGTATCGATGTGTGATATGTACCATTCAGAGCGTTGTTCAAACACCCTGATCAAATAAATAACCAGCAATACCCCGATGTAAGAGATGATGCCTGGAATCGGGGTTGGAGAGTTGGTCCTGATCAAAAACAATATCGAGGAAACAAGGTTCGCCCCATTGAGAAGCAGGGTGGCGATGACTCCGGTCTTTTTCGCCCGAAGGACGAGGTAGATGGATATGAACATCTGTAGCTGGGTGATGATGCCTCTGAACGTCGACTCTTCCAATTGGAGGGCAGCCACAAGTTCGGAGTCGGCGGAGAGACGCGTTTGCAGCACAGAAATAAACACATAGAGTGCTACCAGGATGAAGATGGTGGTGTACCGGGAAGGAGCCCCCAATCCCACTACTTGAGGATTACGACTTCTCAGGATTTGAGAAATGACCACTACCGGAATGGTAAGGATGATGGGCGCAAGTTGGGGCAGTTCCAAGCCGAAGGCCGGCAGCAGGACATCAGTGAGCGTCCCGACAAGAAATGCAACCAGAAGAGAGAACAAAATCTGTTTTTTTGCCGTTTTCTCAGTTTCTGTTCTCCATGCAGCCACCAGATAGAGGCCCAAGAGCGTGTACCCGGAGAAATAGGCATAAAAGGCATAGTCCCAAAAGGTATCGACTGAAGAGGATGACCAACCAAATCGTGTGAAAACCAATGAATAATCGTAAAGATTGGACGGGAGGCCATAGACGAGAATCATCAAGAGAGAGGGGATGAAGAGGAGTGGATAGCAGGTGCGATGAAGCTTGCGGCCGGTCAGGAGCAGCACAAACAGGACGAGGATTACATAGATACCCACCCAACCAAAGGCTGATATTCGCTGTCCGGCGATGGCGATATTCAGATTTGGAGCGACTGTGGATACCGTAAGTCCAAGGGTCCATATGATCAGACAAATCACCAAAGCGAAAAATGCCTGATTGATGCGCGAAGTGCGGTCGCTCTGCATGACCAGAATTCCACTGACCAAGGAGACTATGCAAACAGTGATGAACAGTATGGCAAACAACGATGTACTGAGCAATGCTCACTCTCCTTCGGTTTCAGTGTACATGACTTTATAATAGTACACCGGCTTGGGAGTTGCAATGGGAGGAAATTTGTATCTTTTTGTTCCATAAGAATATAACTTATACCATACTTTGTATTACTTTCTCGCCAAGAGTATATTCAACCACCTCTCATTACCTCTGCCCTCCCGTACATCCTGGGAGTATTTAAGCTCGATTAGCTCAAAAACAGTTAGATCGGAAAGGAATAATTTGAAACTATCGGAAGTAAAACAGGAAAAATCTCTTCCCCCTTGGGAGAAGTCAGCTTCCCTGTCCTTGAAGGAGCAGTAGAGCAACCCTTTGGGCTTGAGGGCCCTATGCAGCAAGCCAAAGACGAATCCCAGCTCTACTCTTGGTACATGCAAGAGCGATGCACAGGCCCAGATGCCGTCAAAGGTAGAGTCATAGTCCAATTCCGCAAAGGAAAGCTTTCGGACAGCAAGGCCTGTGAGAGCTCTTGCATGCTCAACCATTGAACTACTGTTGTCGAAAGCCTCAACCTTATAGCCCTGCTCCAAAAAATAGAGGCTGTCACGGCCGCTGCCGCATCCGGCATCCAGGATGGAAGCGCCTTTTGGCAGATAAGGCAGAAACAGCGAGTATTGAGAGCTCATATCCACCGAGACAGTACTGTTGATGTAGGTGTCTGCATGCTTGTCATAGTAGTTCATCAGGGAGGCCTCCGAGATCTTGATAGTACTCTTTCGGCAATTCACTCTTCAAGGTATTACTACGACAATGCCCGGTGCAGCGGAGGTAATGGAATGTGAGGATGGTGATTGCGTTGGGAAAAATTGGGAAATTTTTAAGTATCCAGCGTAGGTACGATCATCAGGCCTCGAAATTCTTGCTTTTTCTCACAATCAGGCCCCTGCATCCCAATATTTCTCTCATCCGGCTATAAAAATCGGGTATAATATTTGTACAGCCTCTCATTCTCACCAGTTCAAAATGCATCGACACCCAATCAATGAATGATGAAGCAACAAAACCAAATGAAAGGCCGGATCTAAGAAGAAATTTGATTTTTCAAAACTGAGAGCAGGAAAAGCAAACCTAAAGACTCTATCGATAGTTGTCCAAGTGATAGCACAACACTAAATGTTGGTGTTTTCCCCGCTCACGCGGGGGTGTTTCTTCCAGAGTGCCCATATGCGAGGATCCACTATCGTTTTCCCCGCTCACGCGGGGGTGTTTCCTTCTTTGTATAAATCAGCAAGGTCATAAACAAGTTTTCCCCGCTCACGCGGGGGTGTTTCTCGATTTCGTTCGATACCGTATGTGTCGAGATAGTATTCCCCGCTCACGCGGGGGTGTTTTCCTTGTTTTTTCTCTCAGAGCATGAAATAGCCCGCCTCCCTTTGGGGAAAGCGGGCTGATTTTTTGTCTTTGGGCTCTGCTTATTTTACCAAGGAAGCAGCTGCCTCATATACCTTGTCTGCTGTGATACCGAAATACTCATAGAGCTTCTCGGCAGGACCGGACTCACCAAAGCTGTGCATGCCGATCACCTTGCCATCAAGGCCGACATACTTGTACCAGTAATCGGTCCAGGCGGCTTCTACGGCTACGCGGGCTTTTACTGATGCAGGAAGTACGGCTTCCTTGTAAGCGGCATCCTGCTGCTCGAAGACCTCGGGAGAGGGCATGGAGACAACACGAACGGCCTTGCCTTCGGAGGCGAGCTTCTTGCCTGCTTCAAGGGCAAGGGAGACTTCACTGCCGGTTCCGATGAGTATTACTTCTGGTTTATCTGCAGATTGATAGAGAACATAAGCTCCCTTGGAAATCTGAGAGAGCTGTTCATCGGTTCTCTCCTGCGGAGCGAGATTCTGACGGCTGAGAAGGAGAGCAGTCGGGCCATTGGTCCGCTTGACAGCACTCTTCCAAGCACAAGCGGTCTCAACGGCATCACAGGGTCTCCATGTGGTCATGTTCGGAGTCATGCGCAGGCTTGCAATCTGTTCAACCGGCTGGTGGGTGGGTCCATCCTCGCCAAGACCGATCGAGTCATGGGTGAATACCATCACGCTGCGAAGTCCCATAAGGGAGGACATGCGCAGTGCATTGCGGGCATACTCCATGAACATCAAGAAGGTTGCTCCATAGGTGAGGAACCCGCCATGCAGGGCCATGCCGTTCAGGATGGCTGTCATGCCGAACTCACGAACACCAAAGCGGAGGTATGTACCTTTTCCGGTAGCAGGATCAAAGTCCTGCACACCCTTCCACTGGGTGAGGTTGGAGGGAGAGAGGTCTGCCGATCCACCGACGAGCTCGGGAAGGAGCTTGCCGAGTACGTCAAGAGCCATCTGGCTTGCCTTGCGGCTTGCGACCTTCACCTTCTCTGTCTGCCACTGCTTTACTACTTCGTTGAAAGCTTTCTCCCAATCGGAGGGCAACTCGCCGTTGAGCCTTCTCTTCAGCTCGGCTGCCTCACTAGGATATGCCTTCTCGTAGGCTGCAAAGAGTTCATTCCACTTGTGCTCAAGCTTGCTTCCGCGTTCTGTCTGGTCCCATGCCTTGTAGATTTCCTCGGGAACGAAGAACGGTTCGTCGTACTCCCAACCCAGCTGCTTGCGGGCAAGAGCGACTTCATCGGCTCCAAGCGGAGCGCCGTGGCAGGACTCCTTTCCTCCCTTGTTGGGTGAGCCATAGCCGATGGTGGTCTTGCACATGATCAAGGTGGGTTTGGAAGTTTCATAGCGTGCTGCAGAAATTACTTTCTGGATTGCATCAGAGT
>JAAZAT010000302.1 GCA_012514185.1 Spirochaetales bacterium
AAAGAGCACCCTGCTGTTCTTGATTCCACTGAACCTGGCTGCAACGGGATTGCCTCCGACTGCGTAGATATGCCGTCCCAGCTTCGACTTTGACATAATAAGAACCGAGATGATGACAATAATCACCAAGTAGAGAATCGGCATTGGAATGTCTCCGATGTACCCGGCACCGATAAAATTGAACGAATCGGACATTACACGAATGGGTTGTCCACCGGTATAGACATATGAGGCGCCTCGAGCAATATTCATGGTGGAAAGGGTGACGATGAAAGGTGGAATGGTGGTCTTGGAGATCAAGAAACCATTGAAAGCACCGACGACTACGCCGGAGAAAAGCCCGCTAAGCACTGCAACCCACAACGGAAGTCCCTCAAAGGCAATGAAACCTCCGGTGATGACCCCGCTCAAGGCGATGGTGGAACCAACGGAAAGGTCGATACCCCCCAGGATAATGACGATGGTCATTGCACATGCGATATACAAATTGGTGGCAACCTGCCGTAAAACATTCAGTATGTTGTTCTTGGATAGAAACACCGGGGAAAAAATTGACAACAGGATGCACAAGACCAACAGCCCGATGAGAATGCCCAGATTGTCCTTGCCGAACGTGACAATGGGATTGCTCCCAAGCTGAAGTGTATGCTTTTTTACTACCGTATCGGTGGTGTTGTTCTTCATAATAGTCTCCCTCTTAGCACTCAGGTTGTAGAAAATTGCGTAGCATGGTACATGATTTTCTCCTGCGAAAGCCCTTCTCGGGACAAGCAGCCGGTTATCCTGCCATTGCTCATGACGACGACACGGTCGCTCATATTGATAACCTCAGGCAACTCAGAAGAAATCATGATAATGGCAACACCCTCTTTGACCAATTCATTCATAATTGAATAGATTTCAGCCTTTGCCCCTACATCCACACCACGGGTAGGCTCGTCAAGAATGAGAATCCTGGGATTGGTTGCAAGCCAGCGTCCGATGACAACTTTTTGCTGATTGCCTCCGGAAAGGTTCCCCACCGTCTGCTGATAAGAAGGGGTTTTGATTTCCATTGTATCGACATACTTTTTGGTTATTTCCATCTCGCGGGTCTTATTTACCCGAATGCCTCGGATGAATTCGCCAAGCGCTTTGATGGTGATATTGTACTTGACCGACTGGGCAAGGAACAGTGCTTCTCGTTTTCGACTCTCCGGAACCAAGGCTATCCCTTTTTTCATTGCATCATCAGGATTGGAAATCTTCGTTTCCTTTCCATGCAGCAGAATCTGACCGCTCTCAAACGGATCAATGCCGAAGATACAGCGCATAACCTCGCTGCGGCCTGCTCCAACCAGACCTGCAAATCCAAGTATCTCACCACTGAATAGATGGAATGAGATATCCTTCAGGAATTTTCCGGCTGACAAATTTTTCACTTCCAGCACCTTTTGTGTTGGATTCCCAAAGGTGCGGGTATAGTAATTTGTGAGCTTGCGGCCAACCATCATGGCGATCAGCTCATCAGTGGTCGCCTCCGAGGTAGTTCTGGTGCCGATATATTCCCCATCACGAATTACCGTAATCTTGTCAGCAATCTGCTTGAGCTCACTCATCCTGTGGGAAATATAGATGATGCCCACCCGGGCCATCTTGAGTTTACGGATGTTATCGAAAAGAAAATCCACATCCTTTTCCGATAGGGAAGAAGTGGGCTCATCCATAACCAGGATCTTGGCATTGAAGGAGAGCGCCTTGATGATCTCCACAATCTGTTGCTGGGCTATCGTCAAGTCACTGATCAGTGTATCGCTGGAAAAATCCAGCTCGAAGGAGTCCAATAGCAGCTGGGCATCCTCCCTCATCTTCTTGAAATCAACAAAACGGGAAGCCTTCATGGGCTCCCTGCCGAGATACATGTTCTCTGCAACGCTCATGTGGGGGACAAGTACCAATTCCTGGTGGATGACACTGATCCCCAGCCTCTGGGCATCAAGAACAGAGTTAATGGAGGCCTTTTTCCCGTCGATGATGATATCGCCGGCATCCTTGCTGTAAATTCCACCCAGAATCTTAATCAGAGTGGATTTGCCCGCTCCATTTTCCCCAAGCAACGCGTGGACCTCTCCGGCGCGCAATTGCAGGGAAACATCCTTGAGCGCTAGAACTCCGGGAAATTCTTTGCGGATATGATTCATTTCCAAAAGAATGTTTTCACTCACCGAGAATCATCCTCCTACCAGAGTTGTAGAAAGGAGCCGAGTTCCATGCCTCGGCCCCAAAAAATCCGACTTACAGTATACACCGCTTATTGCCAGCCGTCAGTACCATACGTAGCCACATTATCCTTGTTGATCATGAAGGTCT
>JAAZAT010000223.1 GCA_012514185.1 Spirochaetales bacterium
AGTCAAGTATTGCATGAGCTATTTGGGCATCCCCTCGGGTCCATGCAGAAAACCCTTCAAGGAGTTGGACGCTGGGGCAAAGCTCAGGATCGAGGGAGCCCTCAGGTGCATAGAAGCGTATCTTTAGTTGCCAATTCCAACTATCCATCGTAGCCTAGTGGTAGGGAGGCTCGTATGGGTACACAGAAATTCGGTGCACATCTCGAGGGGAAAGTGGTTGTCGTCACTGGTGCAAGCAAGGGTATCGGGAGGGGCTTGGCCCGCATAATCGCAGCCGAAGGAGCCATCGTAGCCCTTGCTGCACGTGACATGGAAGCACTGGCGGAAGTGAGAGAGGCGATTCAAGGCGAAGGGGGAATGGCATATGTATATTCCTTGGACCTCAGGAGGGTTGAGTCAATCCGCTCCTGTTTTGAGCGCATTGAATCGGAATTGGGGTCGATCGATGTACTGGTGAACAATGCCGGTATGGGGAATCCCATCCCCGCTGAGCAGATCACTGAGGAGGATTGGGACTGGATGATGGACCTCAATCTCAAGGGAACCTTCTTCTGTTGCCAGGAAGCCGGCAGGCGGATGCTCAAGCGGGGCAAAGGCCGGATCGTAAACATCTCCAGCCAAGCCTCTGTGGTAGCCATTCCCCACGAAGCAGTCTACTGTGCATCCAAAGGCGGACTAAACATGCTGACCAAGACTTTGGCGGTGGAGTGGTCGGGAAGGGGCGTTACTGTCAATGCCGTGGGACCGACTTTTGTCTATACATCGGGAACCGCCGAGCGTTTGGACGATCCCATGTTCCTTGAGTCTGTCCTCTCCAAGATTCCCCGCGGCAGGGTGGCCACCATCGAGGATGTCGCTTCGGCTGTTCTCTATCTGGCAAGCGATCATGCGGATATGGTCACCGGTACGCTTCTGCTGGTGGACGGTGGCTGGACAGCCGTGTAAAGAGTGGAGAATAGGTAAAGAATCCTCTGTTTCTCTTGAGTCGGCATCCTGGCAGCTGTACCATCGAAGTATGATATACGTCGTAGAGGACAATAGTTCCATCAGGCAGATTATCAAGGCCTACCTCGAATTGGCTGACTTTCAGGTCGTTGAATTTGAAGGGGTGAGCGGAGTTGTGGAAAGCCTTGCATACAAGCATCCCAGGTTGTGCATCCTCGATGTCATGCTCGGGGACGGCAACGGCTTTGAGCTGGCAAAGCAGATTCATCAATACGACCCGTCCATTCCCTTCTTGTTTCTTACCGCCAGGGAGTCGGAAAGCGATCGAATCACCGGCCTTGAGCTCGGAGGAGAGGATTATGTTGTAAAACCCTTCTCCGCCAAGGAGCTGGTTCTTCGCGTGCAAGCCATCCTCAGGCGGGTTGAGCAACCGCATGGTGAAAAGCCGACCTCCCTGACGTGGGAGATGGATGGTCATACTTTGGCCCTTGATGAGAAGAAGCACGAGGTAGCCGTGGATGATGTGCCGGTTTCCTTGACGGCTCTCGAGTGGAAGCTGCTCTCCTACCTTGCAAGCAATGCCCCGCTTTTGATCAAGCGTGAGCGGTTGCTTGGACAGTGCTTGGGTTATACGCACGATGGAAGCGATCGGACGATCAACACGCATATGAAGAATCTCCGCTCAAAACTAGGCCCTGTCGAGTGGATCCAAACGGTGAGGGGCTTCGGCTATTCATTCAACGGAAAGAAGAAGGAGCGCCAGGATGCGTAAACCCCTATCGCTGGCAGCCTTGAATTTGGCATTGGTTATTCTGAGCCTCTTGATTTTCGCCCTGGTTCTCTCACTGTTCCTCTCCTTCGGCCTGGAAGCGGTCCAAGACTCCTGGCATGCGAAGGAAGAATCTTCGCTGAACTCCTACATCGTCACACAACTGCTTGAAGCGCCCCAGCCAGTCTCAGCGGAAGCTGCCTCAACGCTCTTCAACACGTTGCCCTATGCCCCCACGTACCTCTATGTCACCGACAATCTCGGCCAGTTGCTCTATACCTACCGCAAGGCTGAACGGGGGGCAGGCAGGGGCAGGGGCTTGCAGTACGGCTTGGTCGAGAACCTGCAATGGAGTGAGGTAAGGTCTCCCAGCGATGAGCTGCTCTACCGGTATGCGGTACATCTGCCGACGTTTTCCGAAATGGAAGGAAATGCTTCCCTGCTCGCTGCCGCCAAACGCATTCTTATCTGGGCGCTCTTGATTGCAATGGCTGTGTCGACGCTGTTGGCCTTCTTGTTTCTCAAACCGTTGAAAAAACAGAGCCGCCACCTTGCACAGGCCTTGGACCGTATGGCGGGAGGAGAGCGTACCGTTGTTGTGGATAGCAAGCATATCGTGGAGTTCGATGTGATCGCGAATGCAGCACGGACGCTTCAGGATACCCTGAAGACTGAAGAGAGCCTGCGCCGTCAATGGGCCGAGGATATCGCCCACGACCTGAGAACCCCGGTTGCAGTCCTTACAGGCCAGCTGGAAGCAGTGCAGGACAAGGTACTGCCTTTCAACGAGGAGCGCTTGTCCTTGTTGCAACAAGAAACGGTACGGTTGGAGTCCTTGATCAACAGCCTGGCCTTACTGACCAAGCTTGAATCACCGGATCTGGTGGTGGATAAAAGTGAAATTCATCTCCAGCCGTTTCTGAGTACGCTTGTCCAGCGTTTTGAGGCGGAAGCTGCAAAACGCGGCATGCAGATTGTAATTCCCAAGGAGGATGCATTGCTGCAAGCCGATCATCAATTGTTCACGCGTGCAATGGAGAACCTTGTCAGCAACGCCATCAAATATGGATTGGAGTACAGCACAATACAGATCCGTTTTACAGCCGATGCCATCAATCGTGCCGAGAGCTTAGCCATAGAAAATGAGGGAACCATTGAACCGGCGTTTCTATCCCGCCTTTTCGATCGCCTCAGCAGGGGCGAGGCCGGCCGCAGCAGCCAGGGATCGGGTTTGGGGCTCTCCATAGTCAAGGCTATCGCCCAGGCTCATCACTGGTCGATCAATGGAGAAAGCAATGAGAAAACCTGCTTTACCCTTCGCTTTACCTAATCTTTACCTACTGTTGAAACTAATTGGATATTGGGGTGCGACCATAGAGTCAAGAACAACAAACAAATTGACTGGAGGTCAAAGATGAACAAGAAACGAATTCTTATGGTAGCACTCCTTTTGGTGGTAGTCGCAGCAATCGCATTTGCAGCTCCGATGCAAAGAGGTGGCAGAGGTTCGGCCGTACAGGCCCGCTCCGCACAGATGGCAGTTCAGGCCCGTCCTGCCCAGATGGCACAACAGGCTGTACAGCAGAGACAGATGCTTCAGGATTGCATCCTTGAAGATGGTGAAATTCCAGAAGAGCTCAAGGCGCTTGTAGAAGAGCGTAGAGCTGAAGCTGCTGCCAGGCAGACTGCAAACCGGGCAAACCCGGTCGGTGGCGGGCAAATGCGCCAGGGCGGAAGAAGCAAGGGCGGCAGGTGGTAGTCACTACCGCTGAGAAGTACGAGGGGAGAGCGGGAAACCGTCCTCCTCTTTTTTCACGTCAAAGCTTTTGAAGGATGTATCTGCGTGCTATGATGCTGCTTGTGGAGGAAGTGATGACTAAAACACTTATTATCTACGCCAGCAAGTATGGAACTACGGAGACTTGTGCCGCGTTGCTGCAGAAACACCTGAAGGATGGAGCAGTACTCCAAAATCTTGCACAACAAACAAAAGCAGACCTGGATGCCTATGATACGGTTGTCCTTGGTGGTGCGGTGTATGCTGGAAGGGCTAACGGCAAGCTCAGGAGATTCTGTTCAGCCAATGAACAGACTCTGCTATCCAAGAGATTGGGATTGTTTCTGTGCATGATGGAAGAGTGCGATGGGGCGGTCAAGCAACTTGAGCAGAATTACAGCCTGGCACTGCGTGAAAAGGCTCTGGTGATGGATTACTTCGGTGGAGAGTTTCTCTTCTCCAAAATGGGTTGGCTGGCCAGAAAGATCATCAAGATGATGAGCAAGGGCGAAGAGGATGTGCATGCCATCAGAGAAGATGCGATCAAAGCCTTTGCCGAGGTCTTGAACCACTAGTGTTTTGCCGACGCTTTCTTCAGGCGGTTGTTGATTGCAACGCCGATGCCCTCTTCGGGCAGGAGGCTGCCGACCATGCAGCGCAGGTTCATTGAATCGAGGTGGCGAATTGCCCAATAGAGGCGACTTGCAGCCTCTTCGGCATCTTCTTTCTCGCTGACATACACCACCGGCCCCTTGAACGGAACAGACTGTTTCTCAAACAGCAGTACCCCGACATCGCTTTGGTCCTTGTACAGGGTGACATCGTCGACAAGGTAGAGCGGAGTCGTGGGGGCATAATGGCTTTCGAGCAGTCCGGGGCTTTCAAGACGAGTATCGGTAGGACCTGCCTGCTTGCCCATCACCACCTCGCCAAGCAAAGGCCGAAGCTCCTCCAATCCGATTTTCCCCGGACGCAGGATGGTGGGGATTTCTGTGCACAGGGTGAGTACCGTGGATTCGATGCCGACGGTGCATGCGCCTCCATCAAGAATTGCATCGATGCGCGACCCGAGCTGCTCGCGCACATGAAGCGCGGTAGTCGGGCTGG
This sequence comes from Spirochaetales bacterium, assembly GCA_012514185.1. Lineage (GTDB taxonomy): Bacteria > Spirochaetota > Spirochaetia > Sphaerochaetales > Sphaerochaetaceae > Sphaerochaeta. Next base: position 4,599 of record JAAZAT010000223.1, read on the forward strand.
TGTACCCGAATCGGTTTGCACTGGGGGCGGCAATGGGTTTGCCGCTGGCCTTGATCAGGTTCAACGCCAAAGGGTTGGAAGGCATCCTGATGGCAACCGTTTGGCTGTTGGCTGTGACAATGGCGGGCACAGATGGATGCTTTTTCATAACCATGGTCAAGGGACCGGGCCAGAAGTGTTCCATCAAAAGCCTGGCTCGTGAGTCGATGTCGACTACCAATCCCTCAAGCTGTTCCAATTGGGCTATATGGACGATCAGGGGGTCGAAGAACGGCCTCTCTTTTGCAGCAAAAATGCCTCTCACCGCCTCTTCATTCAAGGCATCTGCACCAAGGCCGTAGACGGTCTCGGTGGGGAAGGCCACCAGCTTGCCTTGTGCAAGCAGTGCAGCATGTTCTCTAATGAGCTTGGGCAGTTGTTCGCTGGGTCTTGGATACTCCTCAATGTAGGAGACTGCATCCCCAAGCGTATGAAAAAACAAGGTTATGATTGGTGATGTGGCAAGCTCAAGCGGACAGTAGAAGGAGAGTTTTATCCCCTCATCGAGTAAAAATGTCACGCTCTTGTCAGCGACAGTGTCAAACAGCGTGTGCTTGGTCGCCTGCAGGCAGGAGGAGAGAAACGGATGGGCTTTGCACAAGGTCTGTGCATCAGAGCGGGCATCCTTTGGGTAGGCGAGGGAGACGGGGCGATCTACGGCAAGCTTCATCAATGGTTGAAGGGCATCGCCCTGTTGCATGAGAAGTTTGGGTGTTACATAGATGGCAGATTGATGGTGCATTCTCTTTCCTCGCTTAGCAAGAGTACCGCAAAGACCGAAGGCAAGGCAAGCCGGTTTGTGATACACTACCCGTATGATAATCAGAGCATGTACCGAACTGGATATCCCGGCCATGACCGAGCTTTGGAACGAAATCGTCGATGAAGGCAATGCCTTTCCCCAGGATGAGAAGCTTGACAGCGCAAAGGCTTCGGCTTTCTTTTGCAGCCAAAGCTATGCAGCGGTTGCCATCGATGAAGGCGAACTTGCAGGCCTGTACATTCTGCATCCGAACAACGTAGGAAGGGCTGGGCATATAGCCAATGCATCGTATGCGGTGAAGAAGGCCCTGCGGCACAAAGGAATCGGAAAGGCCTTGGTCGAGGACTCGCTGGGCCAACTTTCCCGCTTCGGCTTCAGGATCCTGCAATTCAATGCCGTCGTCGCCTCGAATACCCGGGCTCTGGCGCTGTATGAACGACTTGGTTTTGAAAAGCTGGGGACAATCAGGGGCGGGTTTGCCAAGGATGACGGGTCTTATGAGGATATCGTGAGCATGGTCTATTATGTACCAGGCCAATGATCAGGACCTGTTTGATCCCGGTCCTTTCATGGTTTATCCTAAAACCATATTCTTGCAAGGGAAGCCTCTCCCAATGAAAAGAAGGCGGATGATCAGTATGCAAACCAATGACGAAGAACTGAGGAAAATCGACTTCTCCGACATACCGGAGATGACCGATGCACAGCTGTCCCAGTTGCAGCCTTCGCACGTGCGAAATCAGGCAAAACATATGCGTCGTGAATTACCCGAGAGCCAGAGTAGGGAAATCGACAGTACGGATGGAAAGGACTGAGGCTTCTCACTCGCCGATGATCTTGATCAGAACCCGCTTGGTTCGTTTCCCATCGAACTCATAGTAGAAAATCTGCTCCCAGGTACCGAAATCAAGCTTTCCCTTGGTTATTGCCACCACACTCTCTCGTCCCATGATGGTGCGCTTGAGGTGTGCATCGGCATTGTCCTCATATCCGTTGTGCCGATACTGACTGTACGGTTTTTCCGGAGCCAACTTTTCCAGCCACACCTCATAGTCGTGGTGCAGCCCGCTTTCATCGTCATTGATGAAGACGCTTGCGGTGATATTCATGGCGTTCACCAAGACCAATCCCTCTTGGACGCCGCTTGCAGTCACAGCTTGTTGTACCAGGTTGGTTATGTTCACCAAGGCCCTGCGTGAAGGCAGATGGAAAGACAGCTCTTTGCGAAAACTCTTCATAGATAAAACTCCTTTGGCTGCACTATAGGATAGGGAAGCAGATCTTTAAGGTCAAATGGTACGTTCTAGAAGATTATGCGTACCAGTAATATGAAAGTTATCACATTAAAAAAGTATCAAGAACCTAAATATCGGTAGATTATCCATTGCACCTAAAATAGATACCTTGCTTTATACATTTCTTGGGTTTAGTATAGTCATAGTGATCTTCTGGAATATATTACCGCATCCATTGGATGTTTGATGGTATAGATGCAGGTTTTTCGTGCACTGTCCCCGTTTTTTCCCAAGGAGGTCCTCATGAGCGATCGACACACCGCGATCCAGGAAATAGTAGCGTCCCACCGTACCGAGCGCGGAGCACTACTTTCCATTCTGGAAGCCGTCCAGCGCAGCAGCGATCACAACTACCTCAGCAAGGAGGAGTTGGTCCTGGTTGCCAAGGAGTTGGAAGTACCCCTCTCAACAGTCTATTCAGTTGCCACCTTCTATGCGTTTTTCAATCTCAAGGCACAAGGCGAGCATGTGATCACCGTCTGCAGGGGGACAGCCTGTCATACCCGCGGTTCCAAGCCGTTGCTAACGCAGGTTCTCAAGCAACTGAACCTTCAGCTTGATGAAGAGGGGACTGCCACCACCGACGATGTGCGATTCACTGTCCACACTGTGGCGTGCTTCGGCCAATGTGCACTAGCTCCAGTCATCGCCATTGATTCAGTCATCCATTCCCGCGTGACGGAGCAAAAGCTCAGTCAGATGCTGCAGTCGCTTCTCGAAGGCAAGGAGGTCTCATGAACAAACTATTGGACAGGCTCCAGAGCGAAGGGCAGCAGAGCATGTACCCGAGCCATCCCGGCATTGCCGTAGGGATGGGGACGTGCGGAATCGGAAGCGGTGCTGCAGAGGTATATGCTGCATTCAAGAAAGAGATAGAGAATCGGAATCTGCATGTGAGATTGCGCAGTGTAGGCTGCTTCGGTTGCTGCAGTGAAGAGCCTTTGGTCTCGCTCCAGCTTCCGGGCAAGCCCTTGGTGTGGTTGTCCAAGGTGGAGGTTGCCGATGTCCCCCTCATTCTCGACGACCTGAAGCAAGGTACCTATTACAAGCCGAAAGCCTTGTGCAAAATCACCGAATGGGACCACCACCTGGCGTTTCACTCCTACGGTGAGGACTTTGATGAACTTCCTCATTGGCATGAGGTGCCCTTTTTCCATGCACAGAAGAAACTGGTGCTGCGTGATGCCGGCCTCATCGACCCTGCAAACATTGCAGAGTATGTAGCCGTCGGCGGGTATCGGTCGTTGGAGAAAGTCTTGGGAGGAATGAGCAGGAGCGAGGTGCTGGCTGAAGTGAAGGACTCCAAGCTGAGGGGACGCGGAGGGGCGGGCTTCCCCACAGGCATGAAGTGGGAGTTGATGGCCAAGGAGCCCAGCGAGCCGAAGTTCCTCATCTGCAATGCCGATGAAGGCGACCCCGGTGCCTATATGAACCGCAATGAGATGGAAAGCGATCCCCACATGCTGATCGAAGGCATGCTCATCGCAAGCTACGCCACCGGTGCCCGGGAGGGTATCATTTACGTACGCGCCGAGTATCCTTTGGCGGTGCAGCGGCTTCGCATCGCCATCGACCAGGCCTACCAAGTAGGACTTCTGGGTGACAATATCCTTGACCGCAAGTTCAGCTTCAACCTCTCGGTTGTGGAAGGGGCGGGTGCGTTTGTCTGCGGCGAAGAAACAGCCTTGATCGCCTCTCTGGAAGGAAAGGCGGGAAGAGCGAGGGTAAAGCCCCCCTTCCCCTCCCAAAAAGGATTTCTGGGTCGTCCGACCACCATCAACAACCTGGAGACGTGGTGCAACATACCGCTGATCATCGGAAAGGGAAGCGCCTGGTTTACCAGGATCGGCAATCCCTCCAGCCCGGGAACCAAGGTGTTCTCCTTGGTGGGAAAGGTGAAGAACACCGGTTTGGTCGAACTGCCGCTTGAAGAGAAGCTTACCACCCTTATCTATGAAGCAGGAGGCGGGCCCGTCAACGCCAACAAGAAAATCAAGGCAGTGCAGAGCGGCGGTCCATCCGGTGGATGCATCCCCGCACGACTGTTCAACAGTACCATCGACTATGAAAGTCTGGGAGCGCTGGGAGCCATCATGGGGTCGGGGGGGATGGTCGTCATGGACAGCGACAACTGCATGGTCGACTCCGCCCGGTATTTCTTGGAATTCACGACCAAGGAGTCTTGTGGAACCTGCACCCCCTGCCGCGAAGGCCTGAGCCAAGCCCTCGGCCTCGTGTCGGGGATTTGTGAAGGCAGGGGCGGGGAGGAGGACCTGCAGACTCTCAAGGAACTGGGCCTGCATATCAGCGACACCGCCCTCTGCGGCTTGGGCCAGTCTGCGATGAATCCGGTCCTCACCACCCTCTCCTATTTTCCCGAGGAGTATGAGAGCCATATCAAACGAGGCAAGTGTGAGGCTGGAACCTGTGAAGCCTTGGTAGGGGAGCTTTGCTCCAACTCCTGTCCGCTTGCCATGAGGATCCCCTCATACATCGCACTCTTGAAGGAGGACCGCCTGGTTGAAGCCTTTACCTCCACCTTGGAGGACAATCCCCTGCCGGGCACCTTGGGCCGTATTTGTCACTTCCACTGCCAGATGCGCTGCAGGCGTGACGACCTGGACGGACCGGTGCATCAGGGAGAGTTGCATCGTTACCTTGCCGATACCCTGTACAAGATGGGCCAAGAACAGGATGTCTATCAGGCGCTCCTTGAGAGAATGCCCGTTCAAACCAAGAAACGCATAGCAATCGTAGGGGCGGGACCGGCTGGGCTGTCTGCGGCTTTCTACTTGAGGAGGCTGGGCCATGAGGTGACTGTCTACGACGAACACCAGAAGGCTGGAGGCGTGCTGCGCTATGGCATTCCCAACTACCGCCTGCCCAAGGAGGTGTTGGAAAAGGAACTTGAACTATTCACCACCCTCGGCGTCCGCTTCGCTTTGGGCAAAGCCCTGGGTCGTGACGTGCACCTTGCTTCCCTGCAAGCGGACAGTGATGCGGTGATTCTCGCTTTGGGCTCCTATCACCACGCAACCTTGGAATTGGCAGGCAGCGAAGGACCCGGCTTTGTGCAGGGCACCGAGGTCCTCAGGCTCCTCAGTGAAGGACAAGAAGCCGATGTGGGAAGACAGGTGGTGATCCTCGGAGGCGGCAATGTCGCCATCGATGTCGCCCGCTCGCTTTGGAGGAAAGGCTGCCAGGTGACGATCGCCTACCGGAGGGGCAGGGATGAGATGCCTGCCAACCGCAGCGAGATCGAGGAAGCATTTGCTGAAGGCATTCATTTCCTGTTCGATGTAGCCCCTTCCCGGGTTTTGCGGGATGCAAAGGGAGGGATACACGGTCTTGAGCTGAATCAGCTCCAGCTGGGTCCGTATGACCTCAGTGGCAGAAGACAGCGGACCGAGAGTGGACAGAAGATTGTTCTTGGTTGTGAGAGTGTAATCGCAGCCATAGGCGAGCGTGTCGATACCCCGTTGCTGACAAGGCTGGGACTTTCGGTTTCCAAGCATGGATACCTTGAAGCGACGCACTACGGCTACAAGACGAATCTTGAGAACGTTTGGGCGATCGGGGATGTCATCACCGGTCCCTCGACGGCTGCCCAAGCCATGGGGCAAGGTAAGGAAGTGGCACGAATCATCGACAGAACATTGATGGGAGTCGACCGATTTGCAACACTTTTTACCAAGTTCGACTACGACCATACGGTGGGGAAAACGCTCTATGAGGGGAAGGCCATCAATGCGCTAAAACTTGCACCAAAGGATCGCCAACTCTCGTTTGCCGAGGTGAATCGTGGGTACACCGGCCGCCAAGCCCGCATGGAAGCCACACGCTGTCTGCGCTGCGATATCAAAATACAGGAGGTGAGCAATGGATGAGCAGATGATCAGCTGTACCATAGATGGGAAAACCATCACCGTGGAAAGAGGCACCCGCATTCTCGATGCCTGCGAGCGTGCCGGCATCAAGATCCCAACGCTCTGTTACCTCAAGGATGTGAGTTCTCACGGCTCCTGCGGTGTGTGTGTGGTGGAGGTGGAGGGCGCCAAACGCTTGGTTCGCTCCTGCATGCATACCGTCATGCCCGGCATGGTGATCCATACCCATAATCAGCGGGTCCTGCATGCAAGAAAGCTCAATCTGGAACTGGTGTTGGCCAATCATCCGCTTCTTTGCACCACCTGTGAACGCAATCTAAACTGCGAACTGCAAGCGCTCAGCCAGCAGCTGGGGGTGCGAACAAGTCGCTTTCCAAGGACAAAAAAGAAATTCGAGGAAGTTGATGTCACCTCTGCATCACTCATCCGCGATCCCAATGCCTGCATCCTCTGCAATCGTTGTGTAGAGGTATGCGCCTCGATGCAGTCGGTATCTGCAATCCAGATGGTGGGACGCGGACTGAAGACGAAGGTGGCAACCTTCTACGACCAGGGATTGGGCAACTCGGTCTGCACCAACTGCGGGCAGTGCTCGCTTGTCTGCCCTACTGCAGCCATTACGGAGAAAAGCCAGGCACAGCAGGTCTTTGACGCCCTTGCTGACCCGTCGCTGGTGGTTCTGGTGCAAACCGCCCCCGCCATCAGGGTGGGCCTGGGAGAGGCGATGGGGCTGGGGGAGGGAAGCCTGGTGACAGGCCAAATGGTCAGTTCCCTCAGGGCTTTGGGCTTCGACAAGGTATTCGACACCCAGTTTACAGCCGACCTGACCATTATGGAGGAAGCCTACGAGCTGATGCACCGCCTCACCCATCAGGGGCAGCTGCCCATGATAACCAGCTGCTCACCGGGGTGGATCAAGTTCATCGAAACCTTCTATCCCGAGCAGGTAGGGCACCTCTCCTCCTGCAAGTCACCGCAACAGATGTTCGGCGCCATCGCCAAGACGTTTTATGCCGAGCAGGCACACCTCGATCCCAGAAAGATTCGAGTGGTTTCAATCATGCCTTGCACGGCAAAAAAGTTCGAAGCCGGTCGCAGCGAGATGGACAGCTCCTTCGCCTATTGGAAGGAAAAGCTCAATCTATCGGAGGTGGAGCGGTTCGCTGATGTTGATTGGGCCCTTACCACCCGGGAGCTTGCTAAAATGCTTAAGCAGGTGGGCATAGACTTTGCCGGCTTGGAAGCGTCCGACTTCGATGATCCCTTGGGAGCATCCACCGGAGGCGCTGTTATTTTCGCCTCTTCAGGAGGGGTGATGGAAGCAGCGCTCAGAACCGCAGTAGAGAAGTTGACCGGAACCGTACTGCAGGATGTCGAGTTCGCCTCACTTCGTGAGCGGAAGGGAATTCGGGAGGCCGCCCTCAAGATCGGCGAGAGCACGGTCAAGGTGGCGGTGGCCAACACCTTGTCCAACGCCCGGGTCCTGCTCGACCAGATCAAGGCCGGCACCAGTCCGTATACCTTCATCGAGGTGATGACCTGCCCCGACGGCTGTCTTGGCGGCGGAGGCCAGCCCATCCCTACAAATGCCGACATCCGAGCAAAGCGCGCAGAGTCGATTTATGAGGAGGACCGCAGCAAGCCGATCCGAAAGTCTCATGAGAACCCGGCAATCCAGGATTTGTATGCACGGTTTTTAGACCAGCCGTTGTCGCCTATGAGCCACCACCTGCTGCATACCACCTACACCAAGCGGGTGGTGTATCCACTCGATTGAGTTGCAAGCGGGTGCTTGAGAAGAAAGAGGAGATAGAGTGCTGAAATGCCGATGACCAACAGCAGCAGAAGAGCTTCTCTGCTGCTGTGCTGTACGGTTATGGTTCCCCCGATATTGAAGAAAATGTGAAATAGGATGCCGGGGATGAGATTTCTGGTCAGTACCACTAAAAGAGCGAGGACCAGGCCGATGACGACGGCCCCGGCTATTTGGGTGACAAGCTCGAGAACCTCGTATCCACGAAAGATGTTTACGATGTGGCCGAGGCCGAAGGTAATGCCGCTGATGATTATTGCGCGCTTCTTGCCTTTTCCCTTTTCAATGGCTGCAAGCAAATACCCTCGAAACAACAGCTCCTCCAGATAGCCGGCGTTTGTCATCAGCAGGATTACAATCAAGATGTCTCTCACTCTAAGGGAGGGGTCGACTCCTCCCAGGAAGGCGATGACTACCAAGGCCGCAAGCGGCAGATAGTACAAGACTGTTTTTGCATCGCTTTTGGAAAACCTGTCAAAACCCACATGCATCCTGGTTTTCGAATAGAAAAAGAGCACTAGCGAAAAGACGGTCAGCAAGAGGCTGGTAACGAGGTTGGGAATGCCTCCCAAGGCGTCTCCGATATTGACGATGAGGATGTACAGGACTATCCACACAAGTGCATGTGCGACGGGTTTTGATTCCAAAATGCGATTCATAGTTGACTCCTATTTGGTGAAGAGGATGCACAAAGTTAGAAATATCAAACGATATATAACGAATGTAATGCATTGTATGAATCAGGAGCCGGAAGGTCAATATCCAAGAAAGAAAACCATGAAAAATGTGATTGACTCAGGGAAGCTCTTCCTTGAGTCATCCAAATTGTTCGCTTTGCCGATTGGGTTGCTCCTGCTCATATGGTATACTTAAAATTCTGGAGGCAGTATGAGAATTCTGGCATGTGCAGACATCCATATGGGCAGAAAGCCTGCATTGGCGCAATCGGGTCATAGCAGTTGGGATGCCATCATAGAGAAAGCCCTCAGTCTAGCGGTTGATGTGGTTGTCCTGGTCGGTGATGTGGTGGAACAAGAAAAAGCCTGGCTTTCGGTGTACGGCCCCTTGCTCAAAGGATTGCAGACGCTCAAGGAAGCAGGTATCAGGGTTATCGGGGTGGGAGGCAATCATGACTGGAACATCTTTCCCAGCCTGGTGCAGGACAGTGATGCCATCACGATCCTCGGCCTTGGCGGGAAATGGGAGAGTCTGGACATCGGATGTGTCCGATTTCTCGGCTGGTCGTTTCCCTCAGGCCATGAAAAAGAGAATCCTCTGAAAAAGTTTCCCAGCACTCTGCTCAATCCCTCTCGCATACACCTTGGCTTGCTGCATGCCGACTATGGAATGGCATTCTCCTCGTATGCACCGATACAGGAACACGACCTGCTTCATAGCGGCGTAGACCTTTGGATGCTCGGGCACATCCACAAGAGGGGCAGGGTTGGAACAGATAATGCATACTACTGCGGCTCTCCGTACGCCCTCGATGTGAATGAGATGGGTGAGCATGGCATCTATCTCTTGGAGACGGAAGGAGAGATGCACTTCAAGGAGCCGCTCTTCATACCTCTCTGCCCGTATCGGTATGAGACGTGCTGCGTAGACGTAAGCGGCATCCATGATGCCAATGGGATTCAGCAAGAACTTAGCAAGAGCATCCGCACCTGTATCCAGGAGCTCAAGTATGAAGGAACGCTGTATGTGAAGGCTGTCTTCACCGGCACACTCAATCTTACTCTCAACCTAGGAGAGATCATGCAAAAGAAGAAGGACGACGATGCCTTCTTCCTGGAGGAACAAGGGGTTGTCGCCTACTTGCTCGATCGTTATGAGGACCAAACCGAGCTTGCAATCGACTTGGAGCAGCTGTCGAAGGGAAGCGGGCCCGATGCACTGCTTGCCAAAAAACTGCTCGATCCAGAGCAGTTGGACCGATTGGCGAGGCAGTATCAAAGCCTCAACGAAGAGAGCTGCAACAGCTCGGCGTACAGCAGGCTGGACAGTTCTAGCCTGAGTTTGGAAGAAGCTGCAAATCTGGCCAGGCAAGCAGGCATGCGGCTGCTCCAAGCGATGGTTGTGCAAAAAGAAGGAGAACGGTAATGGGGAAACAGCATCAGTTCACTTCGTTTTCACTCTTTCGCGCACCCGGATTTCCCAGCCATACCTTCCCGGATTTACGATCCCTCCATAGCGGCTTGAATGTCGTACATGGACCGAACGGAGTAGGCAAGACCACGATGGTTCGGACCATGCGCTGCTTGTTGTTCGCATCCGACTGTCCGAAAAACCTGGAAGCAGAGGCCCATATGGCTTCTGGTGGGCAGACGTGGCATCTGAGCCTGTCCCAGGGCAAGCTCGTACAGAAGCGCCTCGATACCGGAGAAGAGACCCGCCTGCCGGGACGCAACGACGAGTATGCGGATGCCTACTGGTTCCCGTTGCACGAGCTTTTGGAATCTGTAGGTTCGCAGAGCGTATTTCTCCAAGCCATCCAAAAAGAGATGCAAGGGGGGATCGACCTTCAGCTTGCACTGCGGCAAGCCAAAGGCATTGCAGCGTTTTCAAACGGAAGAATTTCCCTTGCCAAGAGTGTTGCCGATGCGTACAAAGCCTATGATGATATTCGTAAGGAATTGCAGGCCAACGTTTCTCTGAAGACCGAGATCGCGCAACTTGAACGTGAGCTGTCTCGTCAGCCTGACTTGCAACAAACCGCTGTCCGGTTGAAAACGGTGCAAGCGTATCTTGTGGCGCTTGAGAAGAGACGGGCCTTGCTTGCCGACCTGCAGGGGTATGACAGCACCATTGCCCTGCTGAATGAGCATACGCTCAAGGATGCGCAGGCATTGCAGGCAGCATTGGACCAAGCCGATGAAGCGGTAAGACAGAGGCTGGCCGCCATCAAGATCGACCAGGCGGCTTTTGACAACCTCAAAGTCGCACCCGAATTCCTTGAGAACCCCAATCTTGTTCAAATCATCACCGCCCGGATCGATACGATCAAGGAGCTTGATAACCAAGTACGTTCGGCAGAAAAGGAATTGCAAAGCACCGAAACTGCCTTGAAGGTGTGTGAAGAGCAGCTTTCCTGGTTGGTGAGCCAGATCCCGGACCAAGGCAATTTGGAACGCATGGTGGAAAAGCTGGCCCAGCTTGCCCATACGTGCGAACCGCTTCGATGCAATCTCGCAGCCTCGGATACCCTTGTCCGGCAACTGGGTGAAATACTACCTGTTGATTTGCAGGAAAAAGAGAGGCTGGAATCTTTAAAGGCAACGTTGCTTCTTTGCATCGAGACGCTTGGGAGCATGAACTCCACAGCGAAAACCAAGCCTCACTCGAGCAAAGTACTGCTTCTTGGCACAGTCGCCCTCTCCTTGTTAGGATCGCTGCTATCCATTACCGTCTCCCCGGTGCTCGGCTTGCTCGGAACCTTGGCTGTCGCTGTATTCGGCCTGCTCTTTTCCAGGCACAAACCCAATGAAGAGTACCAGTCGCTCCAAACGTTGCTGGCTTCCTATCAAGAACGGCTTGAAAAGCAACTGGGCACCTTCGCCCTCGATTCCTTCGATGTCGCAGGTCTTGCGAGCTTGCTTCGGAACGTTCTTGCAAAGATGGCCGAACTGGAGCGCATTGAAGGGGAGAATGAGAGCCGAAGAAAGACCGAGCAAATCCATGAGCAGGCCAAGGCTGCCTATCAGCTGTGGCTTGATGAATGGGAACAAGCAAGCAGGACGCTCAACTTGACCGAGGAGCCGAACCTGCAAGGATCGCAATTCTTTCATCTGTCTCCTCTGCTTAAGGATTGGGTGCACGCAGTAAGTGCCGAGGCTCAGGTTGCGGCCAATGTGCTGCAGGCAAGGGAGCAGCTCCAAGCAGCGGCTCTTGATTTGGCACGGCTGTGCAGGTTGCAGGAGACCAAGGTTGTCGATATCACAGCCGGCTCGCAGAATCTGATACACACCATCCAAAATGCATCCAAGCTTCAAGACCGCTTGCAAAGCCAAAAGGAGTTGCTCGTACAGGAAAAACAGCGACAGGGTACCGTTGCATCGGATTTGCAAAAGTTTTTCGAACGGCTCAAGCTTGCCTCAGGCGACCTGCAGACTCTGGAAAACCTGCAGAGCCAGTATGAACAGTATCGCGAGCTTGAAGATCAAAAGCGTGGATATGAGCAATCACTCAATACTTATCCACCGGAGATAGTTGAGTTTGCTGCAAGCACCACGCTGGACGAAGTCATGAGCATGATCTCCAATGCAGAGGCCGAGCTTGGGCAGCTGGAGGAGCTGCGCGAAGAGTACGGGAGAAAGCGGGAGCGGTATGATTCGTTGTGCTCGGATACCAAGTTGGAGGAAGCGCTGTTCAAGTACGAGGCGGCCAAGGAGGCCTTGGAGGCCCAACGAAGAGAGGAAGTGCACGAGCGCATGGTGTACACCCTCTTTGAGGAGGTGAAGCAAGAGTCGGAATCGATCCATGTACCGCAAGTGGTCCGCCATGCGAGTAATTGGTTGCTGCGAATCACGGCAAACCGGTTCTCACTGGGCATGAGCAAGGGAACCTTCACTGCTTTGGACACTGCATTGGGCAGAAGTTTCTCCCTGGCGGAGCTTTCAAGCGGTAGTCGTGTCCAACTGCTCTTTGCGGTAAGGATGGCTTTTCTACAGATGCTGGAAAGCGGAGGTGAGTATCACTTTCCTGTCTTCTTTGACGAACTGATGGCCAATAGCGACGACCAACGATCAATGGCGATTGCAGAGGCCATTGTTGAGATTTCCAAGGACCGGCAGGTCTTCTATTGCACTGCACAACTGGACGAGGTGACCAAGCTTCAGGACGTGGCAAAGGGGGAGTTGCAGGTGATCGGGTTGGAGGACGAGAAGCGCAGCTACCGGATCCAGCAAAGTCCCTTCTCTGCAGTCAAGGTCGAGGCAACGCCCCTCATCGAACCTCTTGCAGAGTATCAGGAGTATGGCAGGGCTCTGGGGATTTCAGCACCCCTCTTGTATGATCCGATCGGAAGTCTCAGCAGCTGGTACCTGTGCAGCGACAGCCAAGAGTTGCATCACCTCCTGGGGCGGGGGTTTTCTCATGCCGGCCAAGCCGCCCGGGTGGGGGAGCCGTATCAGAGCCGCCTTTCCTTGATGGCCCAGGCTCAGGCGTTGGCGAGAATCGGCAGGCCGAAAATCCTTACTGTCCATGATATTTCGGATGAGGAGTTGAAACTGAATCGCAGTGCTGCATACTACGAGAGCCTGCAGGTCTTCTTGCAGGAGGAACACAGGACAGGAAACGATGTGCTTGCGGCCATCGACGCAAAGGTGTTCAAAGGTTTTAGGGAAAATGCGAGGGATGCTCTTGCCTCCTACTTGTTCGAGAAGGGGTTCGCAACCGATGAGTCTTCCCATCCGATTGCACAGATTCTGGATACACTCTGTCTCTCCGATCCCGATCTGCGCGTGGACAGTGAAAACTACCGGCTTGTACAAAGGTACCTGTTGAGTCTGGATCTCGAGAATTAAGGTTTCTTTTTCCTTGCCTTTGGCGTATACTACGCCCCATGTATCGATCCACCATCCGTGCCTGCTATTTGGGCAACTTCATCGGGGCTTTGACCTGCAACCTTGCCCCGCTTTTGTATGTGACGTTCATGCATGAATTCGGCATCACCTTCGAACAGGCTGGAAGGTTAACCCTGCTCAACTTTTTCACCCAGATCGTGGCCGACTTGGCTTTCAGCCGCCCGGTGGACAAATGGGGGGTGAGGCCCTTCATCACCCTGGGCCACTTTCTGGCCTTTCTCGGATTCCTTTTGTTGGCGTTTGCCCCGAAACTCTTTCCAGCAAATCCTTATCTCGGCCTGATGGTCGCAACGATTGTGTATTCAATCGGGGGCGGCCTGTTCGAACTGCTGCTCAGTGCAATCGTCCAATCAATACCCAATGACTCGAAGGAGAAGGCGATGAGCCTGCTGCACTCCTTCTATGCATGGGGTTTCATCGTCGTAGTCATTGGAACAACGCTGATGATCAAGGTGCTGGGACGCAGCAACTGGCCGATTCTGGTGCTCATCTGGTCGGTCTTCCCGCTGATCAACTTCTTCAACTTCCTCCGTGTCCCCCTCGCTCCTGCAATCAGTGAAGAAAAACGTACGAAAATCCGTGAGTTGCTCAGCTCTCGATATTTTCTGTTCGTGGTATTGGGGATTGCCGTCGGGGGAGCCACCGAAGTCTCCATGTCACAGTGGACAAGCGCGTTCGTCGAGGCCTCGTTAGGACTGCCCAAGGAAGTAGGCGATCTTTTAGGGCTCTGCTTGTTCGCCCTCCTCTTGGGTTCCATCCGGGCGGTCTATGGTGCATGGGGCGATAAATTCCCGCTCTATAAGGCCATGCTCTTTGGCAGCGTGCTCTGCATTGCCTGTTACTTGGTTGCCGCCTTCAGTCCTTTGCCAGCCATCTGCCTTGTCGCCTGCATTTTTGCAGGTCTTGGAAGCGGCCTCCTCTGGCCGGGATCGGTCGTCAACGGAGCCAATCGTTTTCCCTATGCAGGCTCTTCTCTCTTTGCCTTTCTTGCAGCCGGAGGTGATGCCGGTGCTGCTTTCGGCCCCTGGCTTATCGGCCTCACTGCAGATGTGGCCCCCTCGTTGGTGAAGGTTGCTCCGTGGCTCAAGCATTTGACCTTGGAGGAATCGGCGCTGAGAAGCGGTATGCTCATCGGATCCTTGTTCCCCATCCTGATGGTGATTTTCCTTACGAGGATGAAGAAACAGGAGGCAAAGTAGCCCGGTTCTTTACCAAGGCCAGCATCTCATCGGCTGAGCGGAGCCTGCGGCTGATGTCCCTGGCAAGGTTGAGTATGAGCATGGTGTAGGTCTTCAGGTTTGCCTGGGAAATCTTGTACATATCCTTGTTGGACAGGGTGATGATTTTGGTCTCCGTCAGGCTGACCACCGAAGCGGCGCAGCTTTGGATGTCGATGAGCTCCATCTCCCCGAATGAGTCGCCCTTGTGCAGGGTGGTGATGATTCTGCTCTGCTTTTTGTTTGACTCTGATTGTCGGACGATGGCAACCTCGCCTTCGACGATGAAGTGTACGCTGTTGTTGCTCTGACCCTGCTGAAGGATGTTTGTACCGGAGGGATAGGTCCGCTCCTGCAGAAAATCCTTGACCAACAAGAGTTCTTCGTCCGAGAGTCCACCGAACAGGCTGTGTTTGCAGAGAAATTCGTTCTCAAGTGTGCATTCGCTCATGCTTTATCGTACAGGCATCGGAATGCCTGTACAAGTTTATTGCTTTCCAGAATGGGAAAAAAAGCAAACAAATGCAGGTTGAGTCAGTCTTTGTATGGTTCAGCCTGTGTTTTTTCATGGACTTATTGAAAAAGGGAGGGTACAGTACACAAAGAACTCTGGCAACTTTGCAGCAGGAGGTCATCCCTGATCATCTATTCAGTGCAAAACAGCGTACTCGGCATGTTGATCCTCTTGGTGCTGTTGTACTTTTTTCTCAAGCAACATGGAAAGCTTGAGCAGGCCGACCGTATGTTTCTCGCTCTTTGGGCAAGCAATTTTGCTTTGCTGGCATTGGAACTCAGCGTCGATATGCTGGGCATCTATCATCCACGCTCAGAGCTTGGCCCGCTTCTTTCCTTCCTTACTGCAATTTTTTACACCATGAATGCCGCCCCGGGTGTTTTCTACTTTCTTTTCATTCAGCACATGATCGGAAAGCACGTCAGCAAACGATTCCTGGCACTGCTGATGGTGCCGTTCATCTTTCTGGCTGTACTCTCCTTTGCGAGTATATGGACCGGCTGGGTGTTTGTCATTGATGAGTTATCACGGTACAGCAGGGGGCCCTCCTTCTTTTTGACGGTCATCAATAATTATACGTATCTTTTCTTTGGTCCGCTCTATCTCTTGTACCATCGTGACCAACTGCAACGCAAAATCTACAGCACACTGTTGGTTTTTCCCTTTCCAGTAGCCATCGCAGGCTTTTTGCAGATCCTGTTCTATGGCGTGGAGGTCTTGTGGATCAGTCTCTCCATCTCCCTGCTGATTCTCTTCTTCAATGTGGAATCGAATCAGATAAACCGTGACTATTTGACAGGGTTGTTCAATCGCAGGTATTTCCAGCGAATGGCAGCCCTTGCTTTTAGCAAAAAGAAGTCAGGAAAAGCCCCCTGGGCATTTTTATTGGACATCAATGGCTTTAAAGCCATCAATGACTCACACGGCCATGCTGCAGGTGATGAAGCCTTGGTCCATATCGCCCGCCTGCTGGAGCACACGGTTCCTAAACACACAATCGTCTGCAGGTATGGCGGAGATGAGTTCGCCATCCTGACACCCGGGTTTACTGAGTCCCAAGCCTGTCAACTGCTCGATCATCTTGAGCAAAAACTTGGCGAATTCAATGCATCGGGCCAGATTGCCGATGCCATTACCGTAAGTGTAGGGTGTGCTCCCTTGTTGAAGGAAGACTATGAGAATCTCGATGGCTTCTTGCAACAGCTGGATGTGAGCATGTACAAGGCGAAACAAGCGAGTAAAAACTCAGACACACTTACACATTCTGTAGTATTCCACGTCTGTAAATAACAAACATCTTGTAAGAGTTATGATTTTTATGACAAATTTTGGGGCCGTCAGTTGCCGTTTTTTTGCCGCATGAGTATTGTTTACATGTTCAACACTGTAAGGATGTACCTATGTCCAAAAAAGCACTGATACTTGCAGCCCTGTCGTTGTTGCTGCTCTTCTCACTCACTGCACTTCCCGCCATAACCTTGGAAGAAGCCTTGCAAATGGGACGAACCAATAATCTCTCGCTTGCCAGCACCTCAATAGATGTCAATGCTGCAAAGCGCGATGTCGATACCTCTTGGAATCTGTTTATCCCAACGCTTTCCCTCTCCCTATCCAATGCAGGCACGAGTCCGGTTTTCAAAGCTGCTCCCGGTGCTTCAGCAAAAAATATGGGACTGGGCTTAAGCCTTTCTGCAACACTCACCCTCAACCCGGCAGTAAAAAGTCAGATGGACTCGTACCAGATCGCCTATCAGATCCAGCAAGTGACCTACGAGCAGGCGAAAGCCGAAGTGGAACGTGCCATCACCAAGCTTTTCTACTATCTTTTGATGGAAGAACAGAATATCGGCGTTCAGCAGGCAAATCTTGAACTGGCCCAGAAGCAATATGAAGAGGTGAAAATCAAGTACGAGCAGGGCTTTGCCTCCGAACTCGAGGTGCTTTCCAGTCAGTTGTCAGTCGAACGGCTCAAGCCGTCGTTGCAGCAGGCAAAGAACCAGTATGCATCGAACCTCCTCTCGCTGAAGGCGATGCTCGGCATGTCCTTGGACCAGGAGTTGACCGTAGAGGGAGAGATTCCCTCCCTGATCAAGGAACTTGAAGTCCAACAGCTTGCTGAGTACCTGCAAAAAAGCTACTCCATTGCTCTGCTGGATTTGAACATGGCCCAGCTGAGAACCACCATGGAACTGAACAGCAAGCAGGCTTTGTTTCCTTCGCTTACCTTCGGAGGATCCTACGATCTCTCCTTCTGGAGTGACTCCTACTCAAATGACATCAGTGATTCTGCATCCTATTCCATTGGTGTTCGCATCCCCCTCGATGGCTTCATTCCCAACTCCCGTACCAAAGTCGGTTTGGCGAAGTTGGATGACTCGTTGGCCAAGCTGGCTTTGCAACGACAGCAAGCCGTAAGGCAGCTGGAAGTGAGTGTCGTAGCGCAGGTGCAGAACCTGAACATGCTTGCTAGCCAGGCCGAGCTTGCCACTCAGAGTCTGGAGCTTACTGAGAAAGTGTATGTGATGAACCATATCCAGTATGAGAGCGGCTACATCGGAAGGGTTGCTTTGGAGGAAGCCCAGAACAATTTGCTTGGAGCACGACAGCAGGTTCTCGCTCTTCAGTTCCAATATGTTTCCTCTCTGATCGACCTTATCTATGATTTGAATATCCAACATGAGTACCGCGCCAAGGAGTTGATATAAGTATGAAGCAGCAGCATTCAAAAAAACATATTGCAGGACTCATCGTCCTGATAGTCCTCATTATCCTTGCCACCGCCTTGGTGGTCGTAAATCCCTTCCAGTATGTGAAAGCGCTTCAGCCGGCTCCCAATGTGGCGGCCGATGAAGGTCCTGCAGCGGTAAGCGTCCGGGTGATGAAATTGGAACCTGTCGATCTGCAGAATACCATTGTTGGAAACGGCAACGTAGTCGACCCATCATCCATCGATGTCTACAGCGAAGTGACCGGCACGCTCACCTCGCTGGCTGTGAAGCTTGGCCAAACAGTGGAGAAGGATCAAGTGATCGCAACCGTCGACCCCTCCCGTGCAGGAGTCACCTACAAGGAGAGTGTGATCAAGGCCCCGGCTTCTGGAACAATTCTGCTGCTGCCCTTCGTGCAAGGTTCGGTGGTTTCGATGCAGGCTCCCATCGCCCGCATCGGTTTGCTCAAGGAGCTCGAAGTTGTGATGGATATCGCCGAAAGGCATATTGGAACCGTTGGGGTCGGGACACAAGCGCAGATGACCTTTAAAGCCTTCCCTGGTGAAGCCTTTGAAGCAGAAGTAACCAGACTCAGTCCTGTCCTCAACCCAGCCACCAGGACCTTGGAGATTACGTTGAAGGTGCACGATCCCGATCGTAAAGTGAAAAGCGGCATGTTCCCCTCGGTGGTCCTTAATACCGAACGCCTGGAGCAGGTAATCGCCGTTCCTCGTTCAGCCCTGCTGTATTCGGACAGCCAGGCTTATGTTTTCACTGTCGATTCCGATGGCCTTGCAAAGAAGAACTTGGTTGAGGTCGGGTTGCAGGTCGGTGACCACGTGCAGATCACCGCAGGCCTGAATGCCGGTGATGTCCTGATTGTACAGGGGCAGAGCCTGATGACCGAAGGTACGCTGGTGCGTATTCTACAGTAAGGAATGCAAGCATGAGTCTAACCAATACCGTAGTTCGCCGTCCCACCACGATTATCATCATCTACATCCTGTTGACGGTGCTTGCCTTGGTGGTCTATCCCAACCTGTCGGTCGAACTCTTTCCTGAGATGGACCTTCCGATGGTCATCGTCTACTCCTCCTATCGCGGGGCAAGTCCCGAAACCATGGAAAGCAGGGTTACCAAGCTCATCGAGAGCGCCGTCGCCAATGTCGGTGGGATCAAGCGTGTCAGTTCAACTTCATCCGAAGGTATTTCGATGGTTATGCTGGAGTTCGCCTATGGCACCGATTTGGATAAGGCCACTCAGTCGATAAACGACAACATCAGCCTCTATACCGATATATTCCCGGAGGATGCCACCAAACCGACCATCTTCAAGCTGAACACCAACATGATGCCCATCATGAATATTGCACTCAAGGGCTCAAACGGCCAGGATGCCAATGAGCTGCGGGCTGTGTTGGAGGATGTGGTCCAAAATCGTCTCGAGCGGGTTGCAGGTGTCTCCTCAACTGCCGTCAATGGAGGACAGGACGCCTACGTCCAGGTTGCCGTCGATCAGAACCGCTTGGAAGCCTATGGGCTTACGCTCTCTCAGGTTGCCTACACCCTCAACCCACAGAATTTCCAAATCGGGGCAGGCACCTTGATCGAAGGCGACCTTTCCTACCTGCTTCGCACCGATGCCCAATTCTCCTCCATCGAGCAGATAGAGGATGCCATGGTGGCAGCTTATCCCAAGTATGATGCAAAAGGTACTGTCATTGGCTCGAATGTCATTCGGCTCAAGGACATTGCCACTGTTACGTTCTCCTATCGCGATGCAACGAGCAAGGTGTACATCAACGGAGAGAGCGGGGTATACCTGTCGGTCAGCAAAGAGTCCGACGCCAACAGCGTGCAAGTGGCAAAGCGCGTGAAGGAAGTCATTGAGGACTTGAACAAGGAACTGCCCAAGGGAATGAGCCTTGAGGTCATCGTCGACACCACCGAGATGGTCGAATCGACGATCAACACGGTGTATGAAAGCCTGCTCTACGGCGTAGTCTTGGTCATGGCTGTCCTCTTCATCTTCCTTCGGAGCATCAAGTCCACCTTCATCATAGGCATTTCGATACCGATTTCCATGCTGCTTACCGTGTTGGTCATGTTCTTCATGGGTTACTCGCTGAACCTGATGACATTGACCGGCTTGATTTTGGGGCTTGGCATGACGGTGGATAGTTCGATCGTCATTCTGGAGAACATCTTCCGCTACCGCGAACGCGGGGCAAAGCTGCATGCCGCCGCCATCCTCGGCACCAAGGAGATGATCGTCTCCATCACCGCATCGGTGCTTACCACCGTCTGTGTCTTTGTTCCGATGGTGCTCCTTCGCAGCAACCTGGAGATGCTTGGGGAGATCATCACCCCGATGGCCGCGACAATCATCATCAGCCTTTTGGCCTCGCTGGTGGTGTCGGTCACCTTGGTTCCGGTTCTCACCAGCTCGTATGTAAAGCTCTATACACGCAAACAAAAACCCTTGAAGATTCGCCTGCTCAGGTTCATCGATGATAAGGCAGAATCTGCTTTTGACGCGCTCGACCGGGCTTACAAGCGCACCCTTGCCTTGTTGATCGACCATAAATGGCTTACGCTGATTCTTGTTTCCCTGATTCTGGTCCTTACGTTCCAAGCCTTCCAGGCAATGCCCCAGTCGCTCTATCCCACCATGAGTGAGACCTCGGTAACCCTCAGTGTAACCCTGCCGCAGGGAACAACCCTTGCGACAACGGAGAGTCTCTTGATGAATCTGCACGAAAAGGCCGAACAAGACATCAAGGGATACAAGGATATCACGGTCACCGCGGGCGGCGGAGGAATGTTCGGCAACGGAGGAACCAACTCCGGCTCGTTGCAGATCTCATTGCTTGACGAGGAAGGAGCCGATTCCATGCAGGTCGTCCAAGAGAAACTCAGGCGTTACTTCAATCTCTATCCGGCGGCCAGCTTCTCGTTCAGCCAGATGTCGATGGGACTCGGCAACCTCAATCCGGTCGATGTTGTAGTCAAGAGCGACAACCTTGAGCTCGCTGTGGAAACTGCAGAGAAAATCCGCGACCTGATCGAGCAGAACCTCAAGGGTATCACCGAAATCAGGACCGACTTCAACAAGGGCCTGCCCGAGTTGAAAATCATCATCGACCGGGAACGTGCATACGCCTACAACCTGACGATGCAAGCCATCGCAACCGAGATCAGCAACAGCGTGAATGGTATTACCGCAACCCAGCTCAAGGAGAACGGCAAAGACACCGATGTCATTGTCATGTTGGATAAGGCCGACCGTTCCAGCGAGCTCGATCTCAATCGAATCTTCATCCGCAATGCTCTGGGAGAGAAGATAAGCTTGGACAACCTGGCTACCATCGAACGCTCCACCGGCCCCGTTTCCATCAATCGCGAGAACGAGATGAGAACGGTGCATGTGATCGGCGGACTTGCCCCCAACTATGCGGCAAGCCAGGCTGAATCGGATATCAGAGCCCTTTTGGACAAAGAGCTGTCGCTCTCTGATGAGGTTTTCATCGAGTACGGTGGTGACTTTTCCGACATGACGGCCATGTTCGGTCAAGTCGGCCTGATCCTCGTCCTCGCCATCGTCCTGGTCTTCGGTGTCATGGCAAGCCTCTTCGAATCCTTCAAGAACCCCTTCATCGTCCTGCTTTCCATGCCGCTGATGATGATCGGCGTTGTCGGCATCTACCTGATCACCGGCGAGACGTTCAGCCTGATCAGCGCCATCGGCATCGTCATCCTCGCCGGCATCGTCGTCAACAATGCCATTGTCTTGATCGAGTACATCAACCTGCTCAGGAAACGAGGGCTTCCCATACGCAGCGCTTGCATCGAGGCTGGCGGGAACCGGCTCAAGCCGATTCTCATGACCAGTTTGACCACCATTTTCGGTATGATCCCGCTCGCATTCTTCGGTGGACAGGGAGCTGAACAGATCCAGCCGATCGGTCAGACCCTCATCGGAGGCATGACGGTCAGCACCCTGATGACCATCTACTTCACTCCGGTCCTCTATGCCCTCTTCAACAAGGACAAGCAGAAGAAGGATGTAGAACGAATTGAGAACTATCTGGAGGAGGTGTGAGATGAGAAGGGTGGAAATTATCGCAGCCCAAGCAATTCTTGACGATGTATTGGAAGCTCTTGAGTATTTTCAGGTTCCTATGCATTACACCATCATCCCCACCGCCCACGGGAAAGGCAACACCAGCCCGAAGTTGGGAGACGATGTCTGGCCGGAGGAGAACTTCATTCTCCTCATGTATTGTGAAGAGCCGACCTTGGCCGGCATCGAGCAAGCCATTGAGTTGGTGAAGAAGAAGTACGACCACGAAGGGATCGGGTACTTCGTGCTCTAGGAGGGAACGTGAAGGTCCTGCTGCTCTGTCTTGTCTGCCTGCTCGGCCTCAACGGTGCTTGGGCGGATGAGACTGAGGTGCTCAAGAAGATCAGCAGTATGACCGACCTCTCGGGAATCGTCATGATTGGCGATGGTCGGTCTGTGCACTATCAGCAGAGTTTCGGTTTTGCTGACCATGCAAAAGGGCAGCCGATTGACGAACATACGCTGTTCCCCCTTGCCTCGCTGACCAAGCCGTTCACCGCCTTGGCCGTATCTCAGCTGGCCGACCATGGCAAGCTCTCGTTCGATGACCCTGTCTCATGCTATCTGAGTGAATTTGCCCCTCATCCCACGCTGACTATACGCAATCTGCTGGAACACCGCTCTGGCCTTGTCCGTGACCTTACCGACACTCATCAAATTTCTCCGTATGAACCGATTTCAACCGAGGCCTTGATAGACCGCATAGCAGATGCCCTCTTGCAATCAGAGCCTGGCAGGACCTATTCCTACAGCAATGCAAACTACCAGGTATTGGCTGCCCTGGTCGAGGTTGTTTCACAGCAAAGCTATGAAGCGTATCTGATGGACCATATCTTCAATCCTTCAGGCATGACTTCAACACACGTGTTGCACGGATTTGCTCCTGCCGAGCTTGCTAAAGGGCATGCCGGTTCCCGCCTTCTTGCAAGCTACCACTTCAGCCATGCCTACGGCTCAGGCAATCTTGCTTCCACCGCAGCTGATTTACACCGATTTGTCGCATCCCTTGCCTACGGCTTGTTCGGTCCTCCATCCGCCCTGCTCGGATGGATGCACGGCAGCCTGCTCGGGCATCGGTATATTGAACATACCGGGCACCTTGGATCGGGTTACGCAACCTGCTTGCGGTACTTTTGGGAGGATGACCTTGCTGTCATCGTGCTGCTGAACACGCTGTATCCTGATATTCTCGAGGTGGTGGATGCCCTTGGCGCCAGTGCGTTGCAGATGGAGCCGAGAGAGCAGAATGTTCGGGTATGGAAACCCGCCAAGCCGATGTTCGAGCCTGTTGCCTTTCAGAGTGACGACGGCCAGACCTTGGTGCTCCAAATCCGCAACAACATTCTCACCGTCATACCTCAAACCGGCAGGACCGTGTATCTGCAGCAAGCAGGGGAGGGTGGATATCATGATCCTGAGCATCCCTTGTTTACACACCATCTTATTGCTGATGAGAACAATACGCTTATCGCCTACGAAGTGCGCGGCCTGGTTCGCACCAAGCGGTATTTCAGGGTCGAGTAAGCGTATTGCAAGCAATAAAGTGTGAAAAAATACAAGATTCCCCGCCTTGAAATCTTGACTTGTGGTTGTATGCTTCTATATCCTATTAAAAAACTAGAGTTACATGGGAGGACCACATGAAACAACGCCTGACCTATCTCGGATTTTTCCTTACTCCCTTCATTCCTGTGATCTTCTACCTGGTTTCCGCCCAGGCCGGCTTCGATGCATATGCCTTGTCGATTGTCTTCGGCGTCTATGCCTTTGTTCTGGTGTGCAACCAGTTTTATCTGGCTTCACAGCCTGCCGTCCTGCTCAAGGTGCTTTCAGAAAAACAGGTAAGGAACCTGCACAGCACGGCCCCGCTCCTGCTGCTTGCCTTGGCGGGAGCTCATGCACTGCTGAAACTTACTGTAGGATTCACCCTCTCATCGTCCCAAGCAGTCATAGGTCTTCTTGCCTTTGTGCTCTTCTTTGTCGGAATACTCTCAGCCCTCATGTTGTTTGCCAACACCGTGCTGACCAAGAGGGTTGCCTTTGCTGCAATACGAACGTCGGTGATGGCAAAGGGAGGACTCACCCACCAAAAAGCACGCACCATGCACAACCTGATGGTACCCACTGGCCTCCTCGTCCTGGCCCATGTCCTGCTTGCTTCCACCTCCGACTTCGCCTACAACCCATGGGGGATGTCCATGCTGGTCATCTGGATGGTCTACTCCCTCCTGTCGTACCTGAACTATCGGCTCTCAGGCCGAAAGAAGCGAGGATCCAAATCATGAAAAAGATCTTCACCATACTGATGCTTGCCGCCTTGGCCCTTCCCTTGGCGGCTCAAATCCTTCCAAGCACTTCTGTCGATCCCAAGATTGACGGCATCTTCCAAGATCAGGAGTATGCAGTCGTGCAGGAGCTGCGGGGGATGAAATTCGGCTACGCCCTTTCCCGCGATGGACAGACACTGCACTTCGCCCTGCAGGCACCCACCACTGGCTGGGTCTCCATCGGACTGGGTTCGAATCGAATGCAGGGAGCCCATATCGTCATCGGCTTTGACGCCCTTGCAAGCCAGTCAATCAGCGAGGAGACCGGCAGGGGCCACAGCCACAGCCCGTCCAGGGACAAGATCGTGAAACAACAGGCGATCAAGGAGAGCGGGAGCGTCACGACGCTGGAGTTTTCCGTACCTGCTTCCCTGTATGCAGGGGGACGTGAACTGAGAACGATTCTTGCCTATGGAACACAAGATGACTTGAGAAGCAAGCATACGGTGTACGCTTCCCACACCATTGCCTTCGCCAAATAAGTTTCTTCTGTGAACGGGCACGCAATAGCACCTTTGCAGGTATAGCTAGGTAGGGTATACTTGCTTGGAAAAGGAGTACCTGCCATGCACTTACAAGCGATTCAAATGCGTGACCCGTTCATTCTTGCCGACTGGAAGTCGAACTCGTATTATCTGTACGGAACGACTGACAAGGACCCCTGGAAAGCGAAGGGTGTAGGCTTTGAGACCTACCGAAGTACGGACTTGGTGCATTGGGAAGGACCTTTTGTGATTTTCACCCCGCCTGAGGGCTTTTGGGGAACCCATAATTTCTGGGCTCCGGAAGTGCACCTCTATCAAGACAAGTACTATCTGTTTGCCTCCTTCAAATCGGAGGTGCACCGCAGGGGAAC
The DNA here is from genome assembly GCA_012514185.1 of Spirochaetales bacterium. Taxonomy (GTDB): domain Bacteria; phylum Spirochaetota; class Spirochaetia; order Sphaerochaetales; family Sphaerochaetaceae; genus Sphaerochaeta. The sequence continues at coordinate 29,726 of JAAZAT010000223.1, forward strand.
CCAGATTCTTGTCTCCTCATCTCCTCTCGGCCCGTTTGTTCCTGTAAGCGACAAGCCAGCCACCCCCGCCGATTGGGAGTGTCTGGATGGCACCTTCTTTTTAGATGAAGAAGGCCAACCGTGGATGGTATTCTGCCACGAGTGGGTGCAAGCCAATGACGGGGAGATCCTAGCCCAGCGCCTCTCTGCAGACCTCCGTGAACCAATCGGAGAACCCATACTTTTGTTCAAGGCCTCATCTGCATCATGGCCCAAGTTGCTGCCTCGCCGTGATGGAACAGGCATCGTCGATGCCAGGGTCACCGACGGGCCGTTTCTGCACCGCACCAAGGATGGTACGCTGCTGATGCTCTGGTCGACGGTTTCGGAATCCGGCTACGCCATGGGCTATGCCACCAGCACATCAGCTTCCCTGCTCGGTCCCTGGGTTCAGCAACAAACGCCCCTCATCCAGTGTGACGGCGGCCATGGAATGATTTTCCGCTCCTTCGAGAGTGTGCTGTACCTGACCTATCACAGCCCCAACAAGACACCGAATGAGAGACCGTTCTTCGTCGCTTTGGAGGAGAAGCATGGGGGCTTGGTATGCCGCTAGAGCGAAGAATTCTCGTCCAGGAGCACAATCCACACATCCAATCGTATGATCCGGATGGCTTCTTAAGTGTAGGGAACGGAAATTTCGCCTTCACTGTCGATTGCACCGGCCTGCAGTCTTTTCTGCATCAGAGAGAGGGAAAAACTCCTCTGTGCACGATGAGCTCGTGGGGCATGCACAGCTACAAGGGAAAAGAGAAGCCCCGCTACGATCTGCTTGAGCTCAAGCAGTATGACTGTGATGGCCGCAAGGTCGGCTACATGACCGAATCCACCGGCCAGGAAGCGTTGTTCAACGACCTCAGGATCAATCCCCATCGGTTCAACCTTGGGCGCATCGGCTTGAAGGCAAAGGACACCGAAGAAGAGGTTTTCATCTCATCGCTTACTCATATCGACCAAAGCCTCGATTTATATAGCGGCCTGATCACCAGCAGTTTTGTCTACAGGGGAGAGCCGGTCAGAGTCCAAACGGTTTGTCATCCTACCCAGGACCAGGTCTCGATCAGTGTAGAATCGCCCTTGATCGCCAACGGCCTGCTTTCGGTTGTGGTTCACTTTCCCTACGCCTCGCATACCATCAGCGGCTCGGACTACACAAGGGACGACGATCACACTAGCGTCCTCGAAGCAGGGGAGAACAACCAATATGTCATCAAACGCAGCATGGACAGCAGCTGCTACAATGTTCGCATCAAGGCCTGCACGCAGTGTGATGTGAAGCAGACCGGCCGGCATTCGTTTGAGCTTTTTTCCACCAATTTGGTACTGCAGGCAAGTATTCTTTTCAAACAGAGCGATGATGAACCTCTATTTGCTGTTGATTCTTTTGCTCGGACCAAGTCACTTTCGGCAAACCACTGGGCTCGGTTTTGGACCGAGGGTGCGTTCATCGATTTCTCGCTCTCTTCTGACAAGCGAAAAGATGAATTGCAACGAAGAATGCTGCTGAGCAGGTACTTGCTTGCAATCCAGTGCAGCGGCGACACACCGCCGCCCGAGACCGGCCTTACCTGCAACAGCTGGTATGGGAAATTCCATCTGGAAATGCACCTGTTGCATGCTTCGCACTTTGCACTCTTCGGTCAGGCTGAGCTGCTCGAGCGTTCACTCTCTTGGTACACCGACATCCTCGAAGGTGCTTATAAGCGGGCAAGAGAGCAGGGCTACCGAGGTGCACGTTGGCCGAAAATGACCGATCCAAGCGGCAATGACAGCCCCTCGGCCATCGGTACGCTGCTCTGTTGGCAGCAGCCTCATCCGATTTTCTACGCTTCCTTGTTGAGAAAGACACAAATCGAGTCCGCCCTGCTTACCGAGTGGACAGAAATCATTGAGGCCACCGCCGCCTTCATGGTCGACTACCTTCAATACGATGAACAGCAAGACCTCTATGTCCTCGGACCCCCTCTCATTCCGGTGCAGGAGAACCACCGGCCTGAGGAAACGCTGAATCCAACCTTCGAACTCTCCTATTGGCGATGGGCGCTCCAAGAGGCGGTCAGCCTGCTCAAGGAGGCAGGTCGCAGTGTTGATGAACACTGGCTTCACGTACTTGAAAAGCTCGCTCCGCTGCCCAACGATGGAGAAGTCTACTTGGCCCACCAGCGTTGTCCGGATACCTACGGTGCCTATGCGTACGACCATCCTTCGCTTCTTTTCAGCTTCGGGCTTCTCGACGGCAGGGATGTGGACAGGCGCATGATGAACAACTCCCTGGACCGGGTGCTCAAGGATTGGAAGCTCAATGAGCTCTGGGGCTGGGACTTCCCCCTCATGGCCATGACCGCCGCCCGTTTGGGTCGGCCTGAGGATGCGGTGGACCTGTTGTTGATGGACTCTTCCAAGAACACCTATACGCCCAACGGCCACAACGCCCAAATACCGAAAGCCGACCTTCCTTTGTACCTGCCGGGCAATGGAGCCTTGCTCTTGGCCTTGGCCCTGATGGCCGGCGGTTGGAAAGGCGAGACGGCCCATGCGCCCGGATTCCCACAGGATGGCTGGGTGGTGAGAATCGAAAACCTCAAGCGATTCTGGTAATGTGAGCTATCTTTTTTCCTCGGTATTCGGTATGGTAGCGCCAAGGCGGAGTGTATGAAGGCTTTAGTGATTCGATTGTTTCGCTTGTTTTTCGGGTTGTTTCTGTATGCCATGGGCATTGTCCTCACCATGCAGGCCCATATCGGCTATGCCCCGTGGGAAGTATTCCATGCCGGTCTTGCCAAGGTGATGGGTGTCCAGATCGGAACGGTAAGCATCATGGTGGGTCTGGTCATCGGCATCGCAGTCATGCTGTTCGGCGAGCCTTTGGGCCTCGGCACAGTATGCAACATGGTGGTGGTAGGGCTTTTCATGAACCTCCTCTTGGGAAGCGGGTTGTTTCCTGAGCTTTCCAATCCGGTGTTGGGCGTCGTGCAACTCATCGCGGGCTTGTTCGTCATCTCCCTGGCCTCCTACTTTTACATCTCCTCAGGGTTCGGGGCGGGGCCCCGGGACAGCCTGATGGTGCTGCTCTCACGCAAGACCAAGTTTTCGGTCGGCACCTGCCGGGGAGCCATGGAAATAAGCGTCACCATCGTGGGCTATCTTTTGGGGGGCCTGTTGGGGTGGGGAACACTGCTCAGTGCTGTCCTGATCGGCTTTTGCATCCAAATTACCTTCAAGGTGCTTCGCTTCGATCCGAAGAAGGTCGTACATGAGGATTTTGTTGCAAGTTATCGAAAAGTAGGATTGTTCATACAGGCACATACTATCAATAAAAAAGCGTAGAAATGTATGTTATCA
>JAAZAT010000015.1 GCA_012514185.1 Spirochaetales bacterium
CAAAGCCCTTTCGTGTTTCCTTCCTCAGTCCAGCTAGCAAGGAGTATACTACAACCATAAAAGCTCGACCACCCTGTAGAGGGCGGATTGAGAAAACCCTTTTACCGGAAACATATTGTATATAGCAACTTTTTCCTCTTTGGTCTAGGGGAATGCACAAATTTGTCCAATTGCAGCCCGGCTTTTCTTCTGGTACCATGACAGGCAGGAGGCCGGATGTGACTATCTTTTGTTATCCCAATTGCTCCACCTGCAAGCGGGCGGTAGCCTACCTGGAAAGCAGGAATATCGTCTTCACCTACCGGAACATCAAGACAGACCGACCAACCAAACAGGAGCTTGGGCGAATCATCGCCCAAAGCGGCATCGACAGCAAGAAATTTTTCAATACCAGCGGCCAGCTCTATCGGAGCCTCGGCCTCAAGGACAAGCTTCCCGGCTTGGATGCCGACCAGATTCTGGACCTGCTCAGCAGTGACGGCATGCTGGTCAAGAGGCCTTTGCTCGTCTGTGATGCAACCGTGCTTGTCGGGTTCAAACAAGATGAGTGGGACGCCTTCTTCTCAGCATGAATGAGCTTACGTGAGCCAGCAGAGCATGATGTCAAGGTCGGCATAGGTGCCGTCCTGGTACTTCATGCCTCGCTCAATGGTTCCGCATTTGGTGAAGTTGAGCTGGTTGTACAAATTGACGGCCTTGAAATTTGAAGAAACCACCTCCAGTTCCATCTGCTCATACCCGGCTTGTCTTGCTTTCTCCAACAAGGTATGCATCAAAAGCCGCCCGATCCCCTTATTTTGAAAATCCGGTGCCACCGAAAGACCGCATTGTGAGCGATGAACCATGCGCTTCACAGGGGAAACCGGAGAGAAATCACACAAGCCAACCAATTGGCCGCCGCAGAACGCCCCCAGCAAAAGGCGCTTGTCGTCAGCCTCGGCCTTCTGCAGCCAGGCAGTCTCATCTTCGATGGTGATGTTCCATTCCTCGGCTTCGCGCGCCAGAAATCGCGAAGAGGCATACATGGTCCTCATATAGGCTACTGCAAGCGACGCATCCTCGCTTGCAAGGCTGCGGATTGTTATTGCCAATCCGTTCTTCACTTGGTGTTCCGTTGCTTCAAGTTTCATGCCCAAGCATAGCAACTCTTTTTTTCCTGTTCAAGAAGCAGACAAAGAAAGAAAACCCTGGCCTGCCATCTGTCAGAATTGTCGAAGTTGGGATAGGATGATCGTATGGTGACATTGACGGTCGATCCATCAGGCAAAGGTCATTACTGCAGCATCCAGGAAGCATTGGATGCCGTTCCGTATGCTCAGGAGACCACTATCATCATTGAAGAGGGTGTGTATCACGAAAAGCTCTTCAGCGATAAGCGCAGCTTGCACCTGATTGGCAGGAAAGACGTGATCATCACCGGTTCCGACGGGGCGAAAGAGAAGATAGATGCGATGCCCAAGCGCGGGACCTTCCGCTCCTACACAGCCTTTTTCAGTGGAGAGTTCCTGAAAATGGAGCATATCACCATAGAGAACAGGGCTGGAAAGGGCAGTGAGGCAGGACAGGCCATAGCCCTCTACCTCGATGTCGACTGCGCCCATCTCTCAAGCGTCCGCCTGCTGGGAAGCCAAGACACTCTGTTCGTCGCTCCGCTTCCAGAGAAGGAGCGCGAGCCGAACGGTTTTTATGGACCGAGATGTTTTGCCAAACGCAAACAGAATGCACTATTCTTCGACCATGGATTCATCCAAGGCGGTGTGGATTTCATCTTCGGCGGCGGCGACGCCCTCTTCAGGAATAGCGTAATCAACAGCTGTGAAGCGGGATTTGTCACAGCTCCCTGTACACGCGAGAAGGACATCGGCTTGGTTTTCGATCACTGTTCGTTTACCGCGAACGATGGGGTTGAACCTCGCTCCGTTTATGCGATGCGTCCTTGGAGGGAGGACGGCAAGGCTCACTTTTTATCATGTACCTTCGGCCCTCACATCCATCCCTCGCTCAGGATCGACTGGCCCGGCCGCGAGGACTTGTCTGAAGGATTCCTTGGATGCCATCGGTGCCGCTTTTCAGACGAAAGCAGCACTGATACATCCTATGAACTCTCCGAAGCCCAAGCACATTCCCTGCTGGACGCCGTGGAGCAACGCTGTCAGGTTTTCCATCAAAGTCCGTACGGGAATGTCTAGCATCAAACGAGCGCACCTGCTGAAATCTGCAAATGTATGGCCAGGTACGCTACCAGGATGACCAACAGCGAGATGATGAAGCCGTGGAGCATCGGCGCTGCTCCTCCTTGTTTCATCTCATCCAAGCTGGTGTTCAAGCCGATGGCTGCCAAGGCTGTGACCATGCAGAATTTGCTGATGTGCTTCAAAGCTGTTGCCACGGAGACCGGAATCAGTCCGAAACTGTTCAGGCAGGCCATGACCAAAAAGAGGCCGATGAAGTAGGGGATGATGGACGACACCTTCACTGCCGTCCTTTGTGCCCCGGCGGCTTTGCGGGTTTGATGGAATTGGACGCCGCTGAAGATAAGCACGGTAGGGATGATGGCAAGGGTGCGCGTGAGTTTGACCATCACGGCAAAATCCCCAGCCTGCTCGCTGAAAGCATATCCGGCGGCGACCACCGAAGAGGTGTCGTTGACGGCGGTACCGGCCCAAAGTCCGTACGCTGTATCACTCATGCCCAACCAGGCACCGAGCAAGGGGAAGGCGACGATCATGAACATGTCAAAGATGAAGGTCGCACTCATGGCGAATGCGATGTCACGATCCTCTGCTTCGATGACCGGGGCTATGGCAGCAATGGCCGACCCTCCGCAGATGCCGGTGCCTGCTGAGATCAGGTTCGACATTTTCCAATTCAGGTTCAATGCCTTTCCCACGATATACCCGACTCCGAAGCAGGTTGCCAGGGTGAAGACCATGACGAAAAGTGAAATTTTACCCACCTGCATGATGGTGGTGATGTTCAAGCTTGCCCCAAGGAGAATGATTGCAAACTTCAGCAGTTTCTTGGAAGTGAATACGATTCCTTTTTGATATACAGGGTCCGGTTTTTTAATCGTATGAATCATCATGCCGATGAACAGTGCGATTACCGAGGCGCTGATGCCTTGAGGCATCAAGGTTTCAAGCCATTTTGCAGCAGCTGCGATCACAGCGGCAAGCAGGATGCCTGGCGCATACGTGGATATTGTCTCTTTTCTCATCATTGTTTTTTCCTTCTTGTGTGGTATCGCCATTGATGGTAGTAAATTTCTATGATAAAATCTAATGAAATCTTTCTATTGAACAATTCCAAAAAGTTATTGAAAGGGTATGTATATGGAAACCAGGCTGAAGACGTTTCTTTCCTTATGTGAGACGTTGAATTATAGAAAGACCGCCGAGTGCGTGAACCTTACCCAACCGGCTGTCACCAAGCAAATCCAGTCGCTGCAGGAGGAGTACGGCGTCAAGCTGTTCGAATATGTCGGGCGAACGCTCTCCATCACCGAGCAAGGCCTGCTGGTCAAGCAGTTCGCCCAGTCACAGTTCTACAACGAAGCCGAGCTATTGCAGCTTCTTGGTCGAGCCGAACAGAGAGTGTTGCGTCTCGGGGCGACGAAGAGCATCGGCGACAGTGTATTGGATGAGTATCTGGAAAAATATCTGAAGGATGAGCGGCATAATCTTTCGCTGACCGTGGCAAACACCACCAAGCTCTTCTCGCTTTTGGAAAATTCCGAGTTGGACTTCATCGTGGTGGAAGGCCTCTTTGAGAAGAAGAAATATGATTTCCGGCTCCTTCGACGCGAGCGTTTTGTCGGCATCTGTGCAAAGGACCATCCGTTTGCCGGCAGGAACATCTCTTTTGAAGCTTTGAAGACTCAGGACTTGTTCCTTCGGGAACCTGGATCGGGAACAAGGAACATATTTGAACGCGAGTTGCAGTCGCATGGGTATGATACATCGCTTTTCAACCGGGTAACTGAGCTATCAAGTTTCCAACCTCTGAAAAAATTGGTCTCCAAGGGGCTGGGCATCAGCTTTGTCTACCAATCGATAGCAGACTCCAATGAGAATCTGGGTTGTTTCACGCTCGAGAATATGACAGCCGAGCATGAGTTCACCATTGTTTGGCTGAAGCATACAACCGCCTCCTACTATGTGGATGCGTTTTTCAAGGAAAAAGACTCTAAACCGGTGGAATGATGAATTAGGCAGCATACAAGTCAGCATACAAGTCAACATACAAGTCGGCATA
>JAAZAT010000156.1 GCA_012514185.1 Spirochaetales bacterium
GATTTTCGGCAAAACCGGCCCAAGGTGTTCGAACTCAACCACAGCGGAAGCCAGACGGGCACCGGTATACGAGTAGACATCACGCCCGAAGAAGGTATGGCTCTGCTGGCTGCCGGCAAGCCGGTTGTCCTCGACATTGATCGAGCGCACCTCGAGCAGCCCGATCCGATCGGCTACATGGGAGAGTGTCCCGTTGTCGGGAGTCACCACCAAGTGTCCGCTCTCGGTAAGGGCGACAATGCTTTTGCGGTCCGAACCCACCCCGGGGTCTACAACACAGACAAACACCGTACCGGGCGCCCAATACGGCAGTGCCTGAGCCAGGCGGTAGGAAGCCTCCCAAATGTTGAACTGGGGGATATCGTGGGTCAGGTCATCCAGCCGCAAATGATTGGAGATGCCGTTGGCAACCCCGTGCATCGCCGAGACCGCTCCGTCGCTGGTGCCGAAGTCGCTGAGAAAAACCACCGTTCGTCTCTCTTTCCATGCTTGGCCTGCAATAAGCTCATTTCTGAGTCGACTTTTCATCATGTTTCTCCCGCCTCCTTATCTGGCGGTCGAATTTCACTGCATAGATAAGAAGGACTACCGACATACTTACTATCACCAATCCTAGCACGGCCGTCACCAAGAAGGAAGGCTTGTAGACTACCCACAGCAAACTGAAGCCGACAAGCATCGAAAGAACGAGCAAGAGGATGGCAGGCGTCAGCTTCTCAGTCTTCATGTTGCCAGGAATCCTTTGATTTCAGCGAGGAACTCGTCGTAGGTGTTGGTGATGCGAAGGTCCGGGCACTCGGTGAGGATGTTCTGCGGGGCACGGAACAAGCATCCCCCGTCGGCTTCCCTGATCATGCTCAGGTCGTTGTAGGAGTCCCCTGCTGCAAAGGTGCGGTAGTTGAGGCTCCTCAGTGCCTGCACGGCCTTGCGTTTGCCGTCGTGCAGCCGCATCCGATGGCCTCTGATCATATTATTCTCATCAACTTCGAGGCTGTTGCACCAAATCATCGGATAATCGAGCTGGCGCATCAGAGGCTGGGCGAACTCGGTGAAGGTGTCACTGAGAATGACCACCTGCGTCATCGACCTGAGCGATGCAAGAAAGTCATAGGCACCTTCAAGCGGTCCCATCCCGCCGATGACATCCTGGATGTCGGAAAGCCGCAGGTTGTGCTCTTTCAGGATCCTGATGCGATTGGTCATGAGCTTGTCGTAATCCGGCTCCTCACGCGTGGTGATCTTCAGCTCCTCAATGCCGGTGCGTAAAGCAACATTAATCCAGATTTCAGGTACGAGTACCCCTTCCATATCAAGACAAACAATATCCATCACCCTACCTCTCATGTTGTGTAAGGTAGTATTACCGACACGCAGTTTTCATGCAAGGGGGAGAAGGAAGGCCAGCAAGGCGGCACCTTCACAAAGCACCTCGATCGCTCCAAGCACATCGCCAGTCGCCCCGCCCAGACGTTGTTTTGCAACCCGCATGATGGTGAGGTTCACAAGCAGGGCAAGACCAAGTGCGAGAAAAGCCTTCAGGCCGAACGTTTCATCATAGAAGAAGTATAGGAGGGTGCATCCAGCAAGCACCTGTGCAAAGGGGAGGATGCCATGCCGCTTGCTCGCCCTTCTCACGAGTTGGCTAGCCATGCCCTCCCCGCTTCTTGCGTAAGGAAGAGCCGAGGCTGCCAGGACTTGCATCAACCTGCCGATGGCAGGTGCAAGGATGAGAGCCGGGGGATTGGAATCCACAAGGACGGCAAGGCAGGAGTATTGCAGAAGAAGGACCACGATGAGTGTGACGACCGCAAAGGCCCCGCTGTGGCTGTCGCGCATGATCTCAAGCGCCCGTTCACGATTCCATCCTCCGCCCAAGCCGTCGGCGAAATCTGCAAGGCCGTCAAGATGGAAGGCGCGTGTCAAATAGGCAGCCAAAGCAAGAACCAAGGCGGCTCGAACCGAGGCATCGAAAGGCAGCAGGGCGACAGCGTACGAGCACAATCCAAGAACAGCTCCAACCAAGGGGAACCAGAACAAGCTCTTTTCAGGCGCATCCTCCCCTTTGCCCGGCACGGGAAACCGGGTAAGGGTCCTGAAGGCAAGACTCAAGCCGAGCGAAGTCACAGCACGGCGCCCTTGAGCGCAAGAGGCAGGCCGGCCACCAGCAGAATGACATTCTGGGCTATCTCGGCAATATCCTGATTCATCCAACCTGCGAGGTCGCGAAATGCCCTGCTCTCTGCATCGGCGGGAATCAGGCCCAAACCGGTCTCATTGGTAACAAGTAGTATCTCGCATGGGGGATGGTGAAGCACCTCATACAGCGCATCCATCTGCTCAAACCGCTTGGATGGAATGCCATGGTGGTGCAGAAGGTTTCCCAACCAAACCGTCAGGCAGTCGATCACACACACCTCCACTGAAGGAGGAAGCTCCTTGATCGCCTTTGCCAAATCAAGCGGTTCTTCTATGGTGATGAAGCGGTCGCCCCGGTCTTTCTGATGGGCGGCGATTCTCTGCTTCATCTCCTCGTCAATCGGCTGTGCAGTGGCGATATAGGCCCGCGAATTAGTCCCTTCACAAATACCCAGGGCGTAATCCTGGGCGTAGGAACTCTTTCCGCTTCTCCCCCCGCCTATGATCAGGCTCACCTGACTCTTGATACGGGTACGAATTTTCATACTCCCGGTTGTTGAAACAATGGTTCCCTTTCCAGCGTGCAGCGGATATCCTTTCATCTGGTTCTTTTTCAGGTCAATGGTAGCCATGTCGCCCTCCCCGATTTCAGTTCATCATAGCATGGCTTTCCTGCATGAGGGAGAGGGAGGCATGAAACTGCGCCTCGGAAAATACTTCCAAGGTCAAAACACGCTCCACCCCATCCTGCTCCCCCTGCAATCGCAGCCGCTTGAGAAAGTACTCAATCTGATTGGTATTCCCCTCGTTCAGACCAAGATGGTCAGCTCCGTCCTTCACCCCATGCAGATGACAGATGCGGGTCCTGTCCAACAATGAATCCATCACCTCGCTGGTATCGTAACCCATCAACCAGACATGCCCGATATCCAATGTTACTGAAAGATCGTAGCGTTCAACCAAGTCAAATACGTAGGAGAAGGGGTAGCTAAGCGTCTCTATACAGAACATTCTCGGACTGACCTCGGTCTGATCAAACAGTGCTTGCAACGTTTCCTCCAGGCAGTCATGCCAACGCTCCACCTCCAAGGATGGTACATTTCCATACAGTTCGGGGGTGAGGTGCAGCACATACCCGAAAGGCTTCAAGCTCCGGGTCAGTTCAATGATGGAAAGGATGGACGCTATACACTCCGACCGAAGAGAAGGATCCTCACTACCGGGCTGGATATCCAAGGGGAAATGCACCGTGTAGGTGAGATCATGCTCAGTAGCAAGGGCGGCCAACTGTTCAATGACCTGCCTCGAGGGCAGGTTGCTCACTCCTTCGCTTTCAAACAGCACCAACTCGATATCGTCTACCAATGGAGCCAAATATTGGACATTCGGCAGGATATCATCGGCGAGGATGTAGCTGGTGGTCCCTATGCGAAGATGGTGTTGCTTCATACCACTCCCAGCCGCTTCAGCAACGCAGTACTGTCCGTTACACACCCATCCTCGAAGCTGGTCATCTCAAACAGCAAGCGGCTTGCCAGCCGTACCAGCGGCCAGGCGGCCAGTGCCCCGGTACCCTCGCCCAACTGCATCGAGAGGTCCAACAGAGGAGCTTTGCATCCTATGGCATCAAGCACCGCCTGATGACCCTGCATGGCCGAGCGGTGGCATGCAATCAGATAGTCGACCAGCTCGGGTTCAAGCCGAACAGCCAGCAAGGCGGCGCAGCTTACGATATATCCGTCCAACAGGATGGGAAGCCCCAGCTCGGCTGCCTGCAGCATGCCCCCGAGAATCGCGGCCATCTCATACCCTCCAAGATTGCACAACACATCCATTGGTTCTCTCTCAGGATGCAAGGCAAGAGCTTGCTCGATGACAGCAATCTTATGAAGAAGTTCTGCATCGCTCAAACCGGAGCCCTTTCCAGTAAGGGAGGCAACGGGCAGACCGGTCAGGGCGGCAGCTACACTGGACGCACTGGTGGTGTTTCCTACGCCCATCTCACCGAAGGCGATGACGTCACAACCTCGTTCATGAGATTGAAGAACCATCCGCTTCCCTGCCTCTATGGCTTTGAGACAAGCCTCTCTTTCCAAGGCCGGAGCAGTCAGGAAGTTCCTGCTGCCCCAGGCCACTTTCTCATCCACCACACCGGATGAGGGAAGAAACGTGTGTTTCACAGCTACATCGATGATGGAAAGCTCTGCATGAGCCTCGGAGGCAAAAAGCGAACAGGCCCCTCCGCCCGAAGCAAAATTCAAGCACTGCTGGTAGGTTATTTCCACCGGACTGTGCGTCACTCCTTCCTCGACAATGCCATGATCGGCGGCAAAGACCAGAAGATGGAGATGCTTGAGCGGACGGGGTTGGATCAAGGCCAGGTCCAAGGCGAGAACGGAGAGCCTGCCCAGACTGTTGGGGGGCATCGCTTTGCTCAGCAACAGCTGCTGGAAGCGAGGGAGGGCGCTTTTGTCGATGGTTGGTATTGACATGCACCCATTGTAGGAAGGTTGTGCTGGCATGACAAGGCGTATAGCGATACAATACAGCCATGAACCTAGCACTCTATCTCTTTTTGGATATCCTGACCGGCATGGTCATTTCGGTCATGGTGGTTGCCAACACCCTCTACGGACAGGCGACGACGATGGGTGTCTCCTTGATCGTCAACCATACCATCGGGTTGACCATCCTCTCTGTCATCCTTTTGGTCGGCAGGAACAAACCGGCAATCAGGGGACCGAGGTTGAAAGCCCCGTGGTACCTTTATTTCAACGGCTTGTTCGGTTTAGCCATCCTGAATCTGAATTACTATACCGTGATCAATACCGGAGCTTCACTTGCCATGGCCTCAACGGTTTTCGGGCAGAGCATCTGCTCGCTGTTCTTCGACCTCACCGGTTGGATGGGGATGCAAAAGCGCTCCTTGAACAAAACCAAGGCAGTCAGCCTGCTGATCAGCCTGGCGGGAATCCTGGTCATGGCCACCAGCGGAGACGGGACTTTCGCCCTGTTCTACATCCTGCTCGGCATTCTTGCCGGCGTGCTGACCATGACCCAGATGGTGCTCAACAGCACCTTGGCCGTCTACAAGGGACCCATTCGGGCAAGCCATCAGAATTTCATCGGGGGTTTGGCGGCAGGCTTGGTCTTCTACTTCCTTTTGCAGGGAGAACAGACCCTTGCGGGTCTTGCAGCCACACCCGGCCTACCCTTCCTGCTGGTCTTCTCCGGTGGAACGCTTGCCGTATTCGTGGTTGTGAGTACAAGCTATGTCATCGTCAAGATCCCAGCTGTCTACTCGGCTCTGCTGCTCTCTTCATCCCAGATTCTCATGAGCCTGGCCATCGATACGATATTCTTTGACAGCTTCTCATTGCCTCTGCTGCTCGGCTCCCTGTTGATGCTTTTGGGAATGGGGGGAAATTTGGCCGCCGACAAGAAAGCTAATCCTTAGCAATCCGGTATACACCGTTTTTTTCCTGCACGAATCCTTCGTTCAGCAGTTGCTCGAGGCAATTGTCGATTCGCTCTTCTTCAAACGAGGGGAGCATGCTTGTAATTTGATCCTTCTCTTTTGCTCCTGTATCGGAGAGCAGGTGGATCAACTGTCCGCGAATCTGACGATTCGAATTCTCGAAGGGACTCTGCTTTGCATAGTGTGCGCTGCGCACGTTTGCGTTCGGCAGCAGCTGCTTGAGCAAAACCCCGTAATCCATCAGGGCATAGTACCAGCTCTTCATATCCGTAACGCCCTCGGCCAACAAGGAGAGCAGCGATTCCAGCTGCCTGTCCTTCACAGCCTCCTCATCTGGGAAAAAACAGGTGAGAAGAACCCTGCGGATGTTTGTTTCCAGATAGATGGACTTTCTTTGGAAGCAGAAGGCCTGCAGCGCGGCGGAGGTGGCTTTTCCCACCCCCGGCAGTGTTGCGATCAAGGCGGGGTCGTCGGGGATGGTCCAACCCCACGCTTCGGTCATTTTTGCGCTCTTTCTCAGATTCAATGCCCTGCGGTTGTACCCAAGCCCTTTCCAATGGGAGAGCAGTTCATCAAGCGGGCAGCCCGCCAAATCGGCAAAGGTCGGCCAGAGTGAGAGAAACAGCTCATATTTGGGAAGGACGCGGGTGGTCTGGGTTTGTTGAAGCATCACCTCGGAGAGCAGTATCCGGTAGGGATCACTGGTCTCCCGCCAGGGAAACCGGCGGCCATGCTGCTCATAGAATTGCAGAATGAGGAAGCGAAACTCCTTCAGGGATGTCTCTTCAAGGGTGAAAGGTGGCCAAAGATATGCATCGGCCTCCGTTTCTGTCAGGGAAGGAAAGCCGTTCATTTCTTGTCGCCGAAACTCTCGGGCAAGACAAAATCCCCTTTATGGTACACATTGGTCGCCTCTTGTTCCTCTGCTTCTGCCATATGGGCGGCAGACGGATGCTCTCCTCGCTTAAGCTTTTCCTGCTTGCGCAGATAGCGCTCCAACGCCCGTTGTTTCGCACTTTCGCGTTGGTAGCTCTTGCCGCTGGAGATGAGGATGGCAACCGGCCTGAGGCTTTTGATATTGGCGCAAAGGATCTGCAGCACGCTGGTCATAGGTACGGAGATGAACATGCCGGGTATACCCCAGATGAAGCCCCAAAGCGACAAGGAGACCAGGATTACGAAGGGGGAGAGGTTGAGCTGTCCGCCCTGAAGCCGGGGATCGATGATGTTGCCCAGAATCATCTGGGTGCTGATTGTCAGGATGCCGACATAGAAGACGTTCGTCCAAACGGGGGCGAATTGAACCAGTGCCATGAAAATGGTGAGGGTGGTGACTATCACCGATCCAATGGAAGGGATGAAATTGAAGATGAAGGCAAGAACACCCCAAAGAATCGGCAGATCAAGGCCGGTGACTACAGCAGTCAAGAAGAAGAACAAGCCGGTGAAAGCACTAATGACAGCCTTGAGAAGCAGGTACTTGGAAATCTGGCGGGTGATGCGTTCAAACATCACTGCAATCTTCATTCCCTTGCTCTTCGGGACAGCCGCCAGCAGCTTGGGGATGACGCTCTGCCGCTCCAAGAGCAGGAACAGGAAGAAGATGTATACCAACGTTGCAACCTTGGTGATGTCCAGGAACTTATTCGATATGGATGTCAGGCTGCTGATGGCAAGGCTTGACCAGTTGACCGGCAGCAAGGAGAGAAAACTGGTTCCCAAGGGCAGGTCGATGAACTCTGAAACCCGGCTGGAAATCAGCCTGTCCAGCGAAACCACTTTCTCAGCGTAGAAGGGAATCAGGCGGACCAAGGTGTCTACGGTCATGATCACAAACCAGCCGGCCAGCACGAAAATGAAGAGCAGCAGCACCATGACAAAGGTTACGGAAACAATCTTGGGGATATGCAATTTATCGAGGCGACGCAAAAGAGGGCTGAACAAAAGGAAACAGAAGAAGGAGAGCACCAGCGGGATGGCAACATCCTTGGAGAGTTTCAATGCCGCGAGGATTGCCAATACTGCAATTATTCCCAGAAAGAGGTGCGAATACTTGTTGCTGCCGGACGGAGTTTCTGTCATGGGACAACTATAGACCAGCTTGGAAAAACCTGCAATATCTGTTACTACTTGAATTATGGACCAACAAAGTAATCTAGGAAGGATTCAAATTGTACTGGTGGATACTCAGGATGGAGCGAATATCGGTTCCACCTGTCGTGCAATGAAGACAATGGGAATAACCCGCCTCGTCCTTGTAGGGCAGCGGGAGTACGATGAAAACCGGGTACGTACGCTGGCCCTCCACGCCAGTGATGTGTGGGACAACGCAAAGCGCTTTCCGACACTCAAGCAGGCGCTTGCCGATAGTGTGCTTTCGGTTGCTGCAACCCGCAGACGGGGCAAGTTTCGCAAGGACAGTGCACTCAGCCCCGCCCAATTGGCCGATACGGTGATGAAAACAGGTGGAGGCTTGGTTTCGATTGTTTTTGGCCGGGAGTCGGA
>JAAZAT010000166.1 GCA_012514185.1 Spirochaetales bacterium
CTTCCGGCAAACAGGGTATCGCCGGTGAACAAGGACTGACCCTCTTCATGATAAAAGCAGAGACCTCCGGGGGTATGCCCCGGAGTTGCCAATACGCTTAGGTGGCTGTCCTGCAGAAGCTGTCCATCATGCAGATAGGCGGTGGTTTGGGGAAGGTTGGAGAGCTGCGCTTCATACCTGTCCCAGAAGCTTTTGTCGAAACAAACCTGTTTGAGGTTGTTGTATCCTTGCGGGCCCAAGTAGAGCGAATCCTCTTCGCTGACCAATATTTCCAACTCGGGCCAGTGTTTTTTCAAACCTCCGAGCGCTGTAATATGATCCCAATGGGTATGGGTCAGAAGTATTGCAACCGGTGTGACACTACGCTTTTCGATGTGGCGGATGATGGTGTTCTCGTCACTGCCCGGATCGATGATCCAGGCGCTTGAGGTTTCCTCATCGCCCATGATGTAGCAGTTGGTTTGGTAAGGTCCCACCACAAGTCGTTCGACAAACATTCCTTACTCCTTGTTGGAATAGCTCACTGCTGCAGTTCTACCCTTGATGTCCATTCCGTTGAGTTTGGCGATGGCCTTTTCACAATGCTCCTCACTCATGCTGATGAAGGAGTACTTGTCGTGGATGCGGATGCTGTAGATGTCATCACGGGTGATCTCAAGTTCGGTTTGCAGAAGCTGGCTCAGTTCTTTTGCATAGAGTCGCTTCATCTTGCCGATGTTCAGATACAGGGTGCGTGCGCCTTCGGGAAGGGCCTTCTCTTCCTTGGCTTTTTCTTGGACCTGGGGCTCGGCCTGCTCAGCCTTTGCAACGGGTTTGGTCTCGCGCTTGGCTTTTGCCGGTCGCGTGCTTTCTCTGGCATTCGACTTTTTGGGGTTGTTTGCCTGCAGGATCTCCCGCAGGAGGTAGGCCATGAAATACCCGCGCAGAGTAAAAGGTACATTTTTCTTGATCAGCTTCTTCAGTTTTTCCAATTCATCAGGACTGGGGTCGGCTTTGACTTTTCCTGCCAATAATTGAATGGTGCCGGTCAGCAGGTCGTCTTCGTTCGGGGTGCTCTTGTTTACATTGTCCATGAGCAATTCTCCTTGATAGTGTTTTGCCTCGCTTTGGGTGCCAGCGGCGGGCTTTTTGTTTCCTGGATATGCAGCCGAACCTCCGCTTCTTTCCGACCGGCCCCGGCAGGGAAGAGATGGGGAAGAGCGAGCTGTCTCCTTCACCATCTGCAGAAACAGGCTGATGGCAAAGGCAAGCGGATACCGCCAAGCGGTCACACTCAGTGGCAGGAAGGTGCATGCTGGCACATGCAAGGCCTTCCATCCAGCCCTGTCCTCGGGAGGAACAACTATGCATACGGTAAAGGTTCCCATCCCACGGGCAGTTTGTAGTCAGGATACTCAACCTGTTCCAGCTTTGTCAAGGAATGATAGATCCGGGTTCTTCATCCTTTCTCTCTTTGCGTTGAAGACCTTGGGTGTGGTACTATTCGGATTATGGGTAATTTGCAAGCCGATATCCAACAAAAGCAGAAGGAGATTGAACAACATCAGAACGATGTATTCTTCCTGTATGCAGATTTAGGAAGGAGCGTGGCTCTTGTCCAGCAGATTTCTCGTCTTCCGTTTGCCGCAGCCGAGTATGAGGCGTTTTGCGCCCTGATGGATGCCTATGAGAGGGATAA
>JAAZAT010000199.1 GCA_012514185.1 Spirochaetales bacterium
GGGGCCGCGGACGGGCCGACATCGATATTGGTCTCCCAGGTGCTGGGAAGTACATACATCGGGCCCATCGCCATCGCCGCCTATTCGTATATGGCCTTGGTCCCGATCATCCAGCCGTTTGCCATCAAGCTGGTGACAACCAAGAAAGA
Source organism: Spirochaetales bacterium (assembly GCA_012514185.1). GTDB lineage: Bacteria > Spirochaetota > Spirochaetia > Sphaerochaetales > Sphaerochaetaceae > Sphaerochaeta. The sequence goes on from JAAZAT010000199.1 coordinate 150, forward strand.
GCGGATGATCAGAATGCCGTACAATCCCCGTTCGGTATCCAAACGCTCCAAGATTCTCTTTCCGATCATCGTCACCGTGGTTGCCGGCTATGTTGCCCCTGCCTCCGTATCGCTGGTGGGAATGCTGATGTTCGGCAACCTCATTCGTGAATGCACGGTATTGGACACCCTGTCCACTGCAGCCCAAACGGTTCTTGTTAATCTTGTCACCCTGCTTCTGGGTATCACCATCGCTTCGACCATGAAAGCCGATGCTTTTGTGACGGTGCAGACGGTCATGATCATGGCCCTGGGCCTTCTGGCTTTCGTATTCGATACGATAGCAGGAGTGGTCTTTGCCAAAATCTTGAACCTGTTTGTCAAGCAGAAGGTCAACCCGATGGTAGGGGCCGCAGGTATCTCAGCCTTTCCGATGTCGGCGCGTGTCATTCAGAGAATGGGCCAGCAGGCCGATCCTCAGAACCACCTGTTGATGCATGCGGTCGGGGCAAACGTAGCAGGACAAATTGCTTCGGTCATTGCCGGTGGCGTCATTCTGGGCTTGGTCCCGGGTCTGCTGTAAGGAGGGGGATATGAATAGTATGTTTAGCAAGTCATTGACCCTCATGGCACAAGGAATGGTGGGCATATTTGTAGTGATTCTCATCATCTTCTTTGTGCTGTTGGCTTTGGGGAAAAACAAGAAAACAAAAGAATAGGAATTTTTCTGGGAGGGAAGCAACATTCCCTCTCTATTGGTCTTTAACGATAAAACTATATCGATATAATTATACGCTATAACAAATTTGTAATAAAAAGTTGTTGACATCCCGTACTTGTATGATAACCTATGAGCATCAAGACTTAGGGGGTAGGGATGCCGCAACACAGTACCATGAAAATCGTCAAGCAGCAGAAGGTGTCCTCCCAGGTCTATGATCAGCTGCTTGAACGCATTAAAAACCACAAGTGGGAAGAGGGGACAAAACTCCCCTCTGAGAACGAGCTCCGCCTGGAAATGGGTGTGAGCCGCATCAGCATTCGAGAAGCCATGCAAAAGCTGACTGCCCTCGGCATCGTGGAGACACGGCAGGGGGAAGGGTCCTTCGTCAAGAAGGCTACCAGTGACAGCTATAAGGACATGATGCTTCCGATGTTCATGATCAACAAGAATTCGCTTGAGGAAATCCTCGAGTATCGAATGGTGATGGAGGTTGGCGCAACCGAGATTGCAGCAACCCGCATCACTGCTTCCGAGTTGGCCGAGATGGAAGCCATCGTACAACGCATGGAACAAAACACCAGTGATGTGAAGACCTTTTCTCATGACGACATGATGTTCCATATGGCGATTTCGAAGGCAACCAAGAATCAGATGCTGATAAATGTTTCCGTGTTCATGCAGGATCTTTTAGCTGCAAGCATGGAATCCATTGTTACTCACTTGGGAATGAAGGACGGAAAATACTTTCACCGTCTCATCCTCGAAGAATTGAAGAAAGGGAACAGGGTAGGGGCGGTGGCGGCCATGCGCGAGCACGTGGCCAAGACGGTTGACCGGGTTTCTGAGCTCTCAGAGCTCTAGTCGAAACAAGAAAACTATAAAATGTTGTCTTGTATCAGATTGTGGTAACTCATAAGACAACATACAACTAACGAGGGATTCCTGCGGCTTGTGCCGTAGAATATAAAAAGGAGAGTTTTGTTATGAAGAGAAACAAGATTCTGGTGGTACTGTGTGTACTGTTGGTTGCATCCTCATTCCTGTTCGCCCAGGCAACCGGTGAGGCTGCCAGTGCAAAGCTGTGGCCGAAAACCCAGCCGGTCGTGTATGTCGGATTCGGAGCAGGCGGTGGTACCGATACCGCAGTCCGCCCTGTTATCGCAAAGATGGAAGAGTACCTTGGTGAGACCATCAACGTAGTCAACCAGGCCGGAGCCGCTTCGGCAGTCGCAGCAAACACGGTCATGTACACCAAGCCGCATGACGGCTACAGCATGTTTGCAACCGGCAGCGCACCGATTTCCGGGTTCCGTGTAATGGGCACCAGTGAAACCTTCTGGGGCGATTGGGCTTCTTTCCACCCGTACATGGGAGCAGCAGCTCTTATTGTACGCAGTGATTCCCCGATCAAGACCTACGACGAGGCAATGGCCTACCTGAAGACCAAGAAAGTCAACTTCGCCATCAGTGGATTCGGCGTCGGACCTCACGTTCTGTTTGAAGCAGTGCGCGACATCGCCGGTGTTGCTGCTCCGAACTATATGACCGCTGGTTCCTGCCGTCAGGCCGGTATCAACATCATTGCCGGGGATGCTGAGATCTCCATGGCTACCTTCAGTTCAGTCATCGACTTCATCAAGGCTGGACAAATCCGCGCTCTCGCCATAACTGATACCAAGGACTATACCGAATTTGGTATGAATATTCCCTCTATCACTAAAGTGCAGAAGAACGCAGAGAATATCCCCTTGCTCAGTGAGACCTGGCCGATCCTGATTCCCCGCGATGCCCCCAAGCATATCATCGACAAGCTGACCGAGGCCTTCTACTGGGCCGTCAAGCAGCCCGCAATCGTCGACTATGCGAAGAACCAAGGCCTCGTAATCGCCGGGTATGCCGGAGAAGATGCTGACAAGTTCCTTGCCATCCAGGAAGCCGGTTATGCTTGGACCCTGCATAATGTAGGCTCCACCGTTGAAAGCCCTGAGAAGTTTGGGATTCCCAAGCTTGCTGATTTCAATTGGGACGCGGCCAAGCAGAGGATCAAGAAATAAGGTTGTCTGCCGTGGGGATGGGATGATCCATCCCCACCATTGTTCCACATAAAGGATAATTGCATGAGTCAGTTGAAAAAAACTACTACATCCGACCTTGTCATGGGCGTATTGCTCATTGCATTCGGAATCTTTCTTATCGTCGAATCATTGGGGATGAAGGTGTACAATACCTTTCTTGATGCACCCGGCTTCTTTCCCTTGATTCTGGGAATCATCTTCATCGTATTCGGCCTGGTAATGCTCGTCGGTGCACTGCGGGGCGGCAGCATTGAAGCTGCAAAAGACACCTTCACAAAGGCTGCTCTGA
>JAAZAT010000022.1 GCA_012514185.1 Spirochaetales bacterium
CGTTCCTGTACTAGGAACGTTACTACGATTTCGTTCTTGACTCAGGAACATTTGGCTTGAAACACTTATCTGTCGAGTCTCATACAGTTATACTTTCCTGTTTTGAGACTCCTCCAAATCTTTGAATTTCCTATACAACGTCGCCTTTGACAGCTTGGTGATCGCAAGCGCCTCCTTGAGCGAGATGCGACCTGCATTCAGCTTCTGTCTCACCTCATCCAGCAGCGGCAGCGATACATCGATGGGCTTTCTTCCCGTGTAGACACCCCGTTCACTGGCTTCCATATGGCCTCTCTTCTGGTGCACTCTGCGCTTGGTTGCAAGAAACTCATATTCGATCAAGTATGCTTTGATAAGGGTGCTGCGCTCCTGCTCACAGAAGCGTACGCCATGGATGTCTATCGGCAGCCTCATCCCCAAGAGCTGGAGGACCGAGAGTGCATGCCACTGCATATTTTTGTTTGAAAAGCCGGTGAAGTTGTTGAAACCATCCTGCTCAACGATCAACTTGTCACCGGTATAGATGGTGTCGGTGTTGATCAACCACTGCAGGCGGTTCAGGTAGTCCAGATTCGCTCTCTCTAGCTCCTCCTTGAGATTCACGCGGTTCGGTGAAGGGGTCCTCTCGCTGATGAATGTAGGAATTACCCCTACTCGGTAGTAGCGCTCGCGCCTAAGGTCCAGGTCGAGGCCGGGTATCCCACCCCAATCAACAGGAGTCAAGCCATCCACTACATCGTAGCAGGGAGCAAAGATGTACTAAAACGATTCATCCTCGAACAGCTCGTAGGTGATTTTAGCGACCTTAAACAAGGTCGTTTTGGTGTATGCGAAACAAATCTCTCCAGAAAGGCTGTAGAGCCGCTTCACATCCGAGGATATTGGAGTGGTGATATCTGAATTTCTTTTCATGGAGTTCCTCCACATAATTTCGTATAGGAAGCAAGGAGAATTTTCTCAACCCATGTCTGCAGTACCATAGAACGCATATTCTTGGGATGCTCGCCCCATCAAATGGTGAACACCTCGGAGTTCCCTTGACTCATCGTTCAGCATCCCGGCCTTCCACTTTTCTTGGCTCCGAACAGGTTGATGTTGCGACGTTTCCCAATCACCAGGCCCATGAGCTTGATGCACAGAAAGTAGAAGAGGACTGATTCGAGAGAGAATCTGATTTGGAATATCGCAATCTGAAACACATCAAAATAAGGGAGGAACAAAAGTCCCAACACTTGGAGAGCAAAGGTCAACCGGGTATTCTTGAGATGTAGTTTTGTTGAAAACAAGGCCGCCAAGGAGAAGGAAAAAGCCAAACCCAAACAACCGCCAAGCAAGTTGAACGATGAATTCTGCGCATACTGCAGGAAAGCATGAGAGGCAGCCAGACAATACAGCAAGCATCCTATTACAAGAAATCCATCCTTGAACTGTTTTGGCCTATGAGCACCTGTCATGACACCCTCCTATACAAGTATCACTGCAACAATACGAATCAAATTACCTTATAGCCGATTATTCATCACTTTAAGCCTCCTTGCAAGACATACACAGGCTAACACCTCCTGTTGAACGGAGCTCTGCCCTGCACTATACTTTTTTCGCTGTACCTATGGAGATGACGATGCAGAAGGCACAACCTTATGAACCACTTTGGTAGTACGTTGCCGGTAACGATGCACAATCTGTAACACTTTCCTTTTCGGAGATTGAGAGGGTGCTTGGGTTTCCCATCAACCATGCCTTCCTGAATTACAAGAAGGACCTTCACGCCTATGGTTGGCTCTGCCGCAACATCTCAATGAAAGAAAACCTCATCACCTTCCTTCGCCTGCCTGAACATTCGGCGGTAGTGGAAAAAACCAGCTTCTCAGTTCTAGGAAAGGAAGGCTCGACAGACGAAGGACAAGGTTTTATCCAGAGGCTCTGGCAGGAAGCAAACAGCCAATTCGACACTGTAGCACAGCTGGCCAAGAAGGACGGAGATGGGAACCTCTGCGGCATCTGGGGCCTGATGACCGATTTCAGCCGCTCATACAAACCCTGGACGGAACATTTTACCCGTGGACTCTACCTGGCAGGAGTAGAGTGCATTGACAATGCAATCGCCCCTGAAGGCTGGACACGCTGGACCGTGCCTACGTTCGAATACCTGGCGGTGGAATGCTGGACCGAGAACATCTTTTCAACAACAATCGCCTTCATGAAGGAGAACAAGCTAGCCCTCGCCGGCTCTGTGCATGACTTTACAGAACCAAAGACAGGCAAGGCTTTCATGTTGTTTCCCATGCGAAGAAAGTGATTACATGCAGGTAGTCGCTACGACCTTATCATGCTGGCGACAACTGTTTTTACCTGTGGGAGGCTCAATGCCCCGATTGCCACCGCTCCGATGAGGGCGGCGCCGAATCCCGCCCCGTCATCAACCTGGGCGACAATGGTCGACCGGTTGAACTTCCTGTTCAACGCTTCTCTAAAGAGAAAGTTTTTGCGTACCGAGCTGCCGGTGGCAACAATACTTTCAACAGCAGCAAACACCTGCCCCGACTCAAGTCCGAACTGATACAGCTCATCAACAATTCCATCGATCGTACCAAGCACCAGGTTGCCGAACGTGAGGTTTTCCAAATTGACGGGACCTATCGAACCTCTGACATTCGGCTCCTTTCTCGAGCCGTTGAACCGGGTATCGACAGAGAGGGAGCCGGGAATACCCTTGTTTTTCCCTTCTTTCTTCATAAGATCGAACACAGCTTCATCAGAGATATCCATCCCTGCACTTCGTAGGATGGATGCTATGAGATCATGCAGTGTCTCATACGCCTTGCCTGCTGTCAGGGTCGCGCCGACATGCAGATACCCCTGGCTGAGGAACGGCCTGAGCTCCATGGAGGAAGGACACTCTGTGTTCGTGCTGAACAAGGAGATCTGGCCGCTGGTTCCCATGCTTACCAAAGCTGAACGGAACCAATCGGAAACCAAGCCGAAGAAACCGGCCTGGTTGTCCCCGACCGGGTAGGTGACGGCGATACCGTCGGGAGTGTAGCCGGCCACTTCAAATGGTTTGCAGGAGCCGAGAAACTGCTTCTCCTTCGAACCCAGCACCTCGAGGAGAACTCGTTCTTCAAAGGTGGAGGAGATGGGATCGAAGGCCCCGAACGGACC
>JAAZAT010000304.1 GCA_012514185.1 Spirochaetales bacterium
AAAAAGATGTTGCCGATGGACGCACATGTCTCGTTGTATCCGGTAAGATTCGGCAGTTGGTACGGCCTTCCGAAGGCTTGGTGGGTCCGTGCCAGATTGGGGTGGTCGCCGGCATAGCCGGAGGGAGAAACTCCGTCATAAAGGGCGCCGCATCCGCTGTTGATGTACATTTTTGTGTACTCTTCGCTCTCCCAGACCTTCATCAAGGTAGTACGATACGTTTCATCCCCTGTCTCTGCGACCAGGTCGGCAAGCCCGCTGTAGAGGTAGGTTGCCCGCACTGCATGGCCGAGCATCTCGGTATGGTCTGCAAGTTTCAGCCTGTCCTGGTTGTCGTCGGTTCCTCCGACCACTTCATCGCGCAGCCTGATCGCAAGCTCTGCCGTATCCAGGTGTGTCTTGTCTCCGGTAAGGCGATACAGGTCGATGAGAGCCATATAGTGGGAGGGACAGATGGCTGTCTTGGCCGTATGGGTTTTCTCAGCTTCCTCGAAAAGAGCCTTAAGGCAACGTGCTGCTTTGAGCCCCAAATCCAGAAGGGATCGTTCGCCGGTGGTCCTTGCGTGGACACAAGCCGCAGTGATGAGATGGCCGAGGTTGTAGGCCTCAAAATTGAGGCTGTTGCCAAGCTTCTCTTCGTTTGCTCCCTGCTGGAGTCTTATGGTGTATTGGGTGAAGATGTAGCCGTCTTCTCGCTGCACCGAGGCGATGAGCTCGATTGCCTCATCAATGCGGTTCTTCAGCTCTTCATCCTTGGTTACTCCGTAAATATAGGAGGCGGCTTCAAGCCATTTGTAGAAATCGCCGTCACCGAACGAAGGACCCTGATGCGTGCCCTCTTGTCTGCCTGCGGCGATGCGGAAATTGGCAATGCAGTGGCTTATGGCATCGGAATCGAAAAGGTGGAAGATATTCGGCAGGATGGTATCGGAACACAGCTCAAACTGTCTCTGCCAAAACCCTCCGGTCCAATGAGTGCTGTGCAAGGGCGGTCGCTTCAAGGCGGTATAGCTACTCTCTACTTCTGTTTGCATGAAATACGCTCCTAACCTTTCACCGCACCGGTGGTAAGACCGGCGATGATGTGTTTTTGTAATAGTGCATAGACGACCAAGACCGGCAGGATGACCATCATCATGAATGCGAACACCGTGCCCCAGTTTGTATAGTACTGGGAAGCAAAATTGTAGACGCTGATGACGATCGGCCATTTCTTGCTGTCGCTGATCAGGTAGAAGGGGGCCGAAAAATCGTTCCAGACTGCGGTGACGGTAACGATGGTGCATGTTACCAGCGGGGTACGAAGCAGAGGGATGATCAACTGGGCGAAGAGCCTCGGGTAGCTGCAGCCTTCGATCATGGCGGCTTCGTCGATCTCCCGTGGTACCGTCTTCATGAAGCCTGTAAGCAAAAAGACTGAAAACGGCAGGTTTACCGCCCCATAGAAGAGAATGATGCCCAGATAGGTATTGTGAATCCTGCTCTGCATCATCAATTGGATGGTAGGAATGATCGATACCGGAACAATGATGCCCGCGAAAAGAATGAAGTAGAGGGCATTGCCCAGCTTTCCATTCTTGCGCTGAATGACGAACGCAGCCATCGCAGCCGACCCGTTCACGAGAACCGTTGCCAGCGTGGTAACGATGAGGCTGTTGCGCAAGCCCCTCCAGAAGTAAGCTTTGGAGAGGACGGTGATATAGTTCTCGAGCGTCGGTGCTGCAGGAAGCGTCAATTTGAAGAGAGCCGACTCACGGATATCCTTGAAGGAGTTGACCAGCATCATGGCAAACGGAACGAGGATGATGACCGATAGTACAATGCACAGAAGGTACAGCAGTCCATGGTAGGTGCGTTCTCTACGTGTCATAGCTCGACCTCCCGTTTCTTGAGGAAGAGCAGCACCGGCAGGGCGATGACAATGATCAAGAAACTGAGAATAATGTTCGCCGCCGTTCCACTGCCGTACAGTCCTAGGCTGAAGGTACTCATGATATAGGTGTTTATCACTTCAGTAGCATAGCCCGGCCCGCCGTTGGTGAGTACGAGGATCATGACGAAGACTTTCATGGTTCCGATTAAGGCTAGCACCACGTTGATTGTAATGGATGGTGCGAGCAGGGGGAGGGTGACGTTGGTGAGTTTCCATCGACCGTTCGCCCCGTCAATCTCGGCGCTTTCATAGAGTTCATGAGGAATGGCCTGCAGTCCTGCAAGGTAAATAACCATGCTGAAGCCGGTGGTCCTCCATACGTCGGTCATGATGGTGGAGAAGAGGGCGATGTTTGGGTCGTTCAGCCAATCCTGGGCTAAAAAACCCATACCGAATGCACGAAGCGATTGGTTGAGAATGCCTTGGGCGGGATTGTAGATGGCGGTGAACAGGTAGCCGATGACCACAGGGGCGATGACATACGGAAGGAATATGATGGTTCTGAACAGGTTTCGGCCTTTCAATTGTGCATTGTTCAACAGGATGGCCAAAAAGAGTCCAAGAAAATTTCTGACAAAGGTGACGCTGAAGGAGTACGTCAGGGTATTGCCCAGCGTTGAGCGGAACTTGACATCAGAGAACAACTCCCTGAAGTTCTCCAAGCCGATGAAGGAGATCACCCTTCGGTTGATGTTCCAGTCGGTGAGGCTATAGTAGAAGCTGGTAAGTGTGGGGATAACAAATAAAAATCCGAATATCAGGATGGTTGGAAGCAGGAACCAGTTGGGATATCGGGAGCGTTGCATGGAGCGCATCATAGAAACCTCGGCTTTTACATGTCTAGGATAGGAAGCACCAGGCCTTGCGGCCTGGTGCAGGATTACAAGGATCGGTTTTAGAAGCCGGGAAGAGCGCGGGCTTTTCCGGTTCTGCGGAAGTTCTCATCCAACAAATCGAGAGCTCCATCGACATCGCTGGTGATCAAGAGGTTCTGCAGGATCTTCGGGAAATCAGTAAAGGAAGATGAGAGCCTGTTCTGTACGTTGATCTTGGCCTTTCCTGCCTGGTCATAGGCAAGTACATCCATTTCGTACGGCAGCAGCTTCTTCTCGACTCCCTTGTACACGGGGATGCCTGCATTGTATTCAAAGTAGATGTTCTGATTCTCCACCTTGGTCATATAGCGGACGAGGTCCATGGCAAACTCGGTGTTCTTGCCATCACGAGGAACAAGAATCTGGTGTGCCGGGGTGAGCATGGCCACACCCTTGTCAGTGTCGGACGGAAGGGGGAACCAGCCGATTTTCTCTGAAACATAATCCTGGCCGAACTTAGCCATCAACGAGGGGATGAAGTTGCTGATCTGGAAGGCGACAGCCGCCTTGCCGGTTGCAAGCAGTTCCATCTGCTCATCGTAGGTGCCGCTCTGATAGCCGTTCTGGAAGAGACCTGCGTCCCTGAGGGCGACATAGCGGGAGAATACATCCTTGAGAGCGGGAATCTGGTTCAGCCTCAGCTCATTTCTCTCCAGCTTCTGCACACCTTCATCACCGATTTTCGGATCGACAAAGGTCGGCCAAGCAATCAGGGAGAAAACCTGAAGGGGCCATTCGGTCTTTG
>JAAZAT010000108.1 GCA_012514185.1 Spirochaetales bacterium
ATCATAGGAAGGATTCCGCCAAGAGTTTTTGCCATGATCACCGTTGCATAGAGAGAGATTGAAACGGTAGTTGCAACAAGCCAGTTGCCCTGTCCGGTGATGAGAAGGCGAAGGAAGCTAATGCCAGAAAGCATGAACCCAACAAGAAAGGAAACCCGAATCTCTTTCCATAGTACAATGAATATGTGTTTCATCGTTATCTCATTAACAGCCATACCCCGAATGATTAGGGTAGCGCTTTGGCTTCCCGCATTCCCACCGGTATCCGTCAACATGGGAATGAATGTCACCAATATGGGAAAAAGAGCAAACGCCTCTTCGTATTTCCCCAGAATGCCTCCCGTAATCATCCCGCTGACCAGCAAGATGAGCAACCAGATAATTCGATTCTTTGCTAAAGTGAACACACTTGTTTTCAGATACGGCTTGTCGCTGGGCAGCATTGCCGACATCTTCTCAAAGTCCTCTGTATTCTCTTTTTCGATGACATCGATGATGTCATCGACAGTAATGATTCCCACTAAACGGTTTTCCTGATCGACGACAGGGAGGGAAAGCAGATCATATCGTCTGATGATATCTGCGACGATCTCCTGATCTTCAGTGGTTTTCACTGAGATGATGTCTTGCTCCATGATGACTTGGAGGCGTGTGTCATTGTCAGAAAAAAGGAGTGTACGTACTGAGATGATTCCTTCAAGAACCCGATTCTGATTGGTGACAAAACAGGTGTAAATGGTCTCTTTGTCCTTTCCTGTCCTTCGAATGTGATTGATTGCCTCTGCAACAGTCAGTTCCTTTTTCAGGGAAATGAATTCCGCTGTCATGATGGATCCTGCACTGTTTTCGGGGTAACGTAGGAACTGATTGATGAGTGTTCTTGTTTCAGGTGAAGAGAGGGACAGTACTCGGTTGACAAGATTTGCGGGCATTTCTTCAAGCATGTCAACAGCATCATCAACCATCAGGTCCTGCATAATAGCTTTCAGCTCATCGTCGGAGATGTCAGTGATGAGGTGATTCTTCTGTTCCGAGGAGAGATTGGCGAAGATCTCTGCTGCAGTATCTTTCTCCAAGGTACGGAAGACAAGAAGGGTTTGTGCTGGCCCAAGCGAATCCAAAAAGGTCGCAATATCGACTTCCTGCATATGGGAGAGAGTTCTTTTCAATAACTGCCAATTACGATTGATGACATATTCTCGGAGCTGTGCAAATGATTCTTCCATCTTCTTTGTATGAGACGATTATACATGAGGTCTATTGCAAGCTTATGTGCTTCATTTCAAAAAGAAAGGAGGAGAGTGCACGTACTACTCCGGGGGTCCTCAAGAACGCTTGAACAGTTTCCACATGTATTCACGGCTCGACCTCCCTGTAGTTTTTGATGTAAATCTAAATCTCGTTTTCTTTTAATACCAGAAATCAAGCACATATGCAAGGATGCCAACGGATTATGACAGATTGGGCAACTTTTTCCATTATTGAAATGAAGCAAGGCAATTGCTTGCATCGTTTTCCATCTTTAGTATATCAATAGATTGGATGCAAGGATGACAATCCTGGGCATACACGGTTTCGTGAGATTAAATTTCTCGTGGGTATCACGCCTCATAGTGGAGCCTTGGGTATATGACGTGAACCTATTGTTTTAATGAATAGATTCTTACTCGGAAGCATAGTTGTCGAAATAGCCTTGGATGTGGATGATTGGAGTCCCCTTGTCTCCACTACCGCTCATAAGGTCGCACAAGGTTCCGAGCAGGTCGGTGAGCTGCCTGGGGGTTGTTCCCAGCGATGCATTCTGGCCGAGGAGGTTGGTCCCTTTTTGTGAGATCTTCTGCTTGAGTTGGCGCTGGGCCTCTTCCTGCGATAATCCGACAAGTTCGTTGTCGGCGATGTACTTCATTTTTATCTCATTGGGAGTGCCCATAAGACCGGCAGTGAATCCCGGGGCGACCACCGGATCAGCCAGTTCCCAAATCTTTCCGACAGGGTCCTTGAAGGCTCCGTCTCCATATACCAGTACTTCAACGGTTTTTCCGGTTTTCTCAAACAGCTTTTTCTGTACTGCATAGCAGAACTGCTCTGCATCACGGGGAAAGAGCTTGAGGCGGTTGTTTCCAGCCAGATTGGAACCGAGCAGGCCGAATTCAGGGTTGTAGCCGCCGCTCTTTCCCTGCTTTGTCGCCAACTCGTCGAGTCCGATGATGGTGTTTCCCCCGTTGTTCAAGAGAAGGTTCTTGAGGTGTTTTCGGTCGTGGATGGTTGCAACCAGCACATCCTTGGAATAGGAAAGGGCTGCGAGCGGGTCGTTTGCCAATACCACTTCGATGTTGTTGTCTACTGCCAAATCCATGTAGAGGTCGATATAGTCGAGTCCTGTAAAGGGGTGCTTGAAGGTATAGCCGAACAGCTTGCGGAACTCCTGGCGGGAAAGCACGTCCGTGTGGGGATTCAGGTTGGCCTTGTACATGGCATCGAGGTCCATCAGATGGTTGCCCACTTCATCGCTAGGATAGCTGAGCATCACGGTGATTTGCCGCCCGCTCATGGCCAAACCCTTGAGGATGTGGGAAAAGCGGTTCCGGCTCAGGATGGGGAAGAGCACCACAAAATGATC
>JAAZAT010000262.1 GCA_012514185.1 Spirochaetales bacterium
TGGTGACAAGCCTGAGCGAATCATACTTCGTACCCACCACCTCCAGCAGGGGAAGACCCAGCAAGACCTCTTCACGGATCTCAACCTCGCTGATTTGCAGCAGCTCGAGGATGCCGAAGGCGGTATCACCTCCGGTAAGGAACAAGCCGCCTATCTGATGGGTTTCCATCACTTCCTTGGCAATGGAGCTCAGAGCCAGTCGGACTGCGTTTCCAACCTGGCTCTCGGTAAGGCCCAAGTCTCGTCCCGTCGCAAGCGAGGCTTCATACTCTGCATGCTCCAAGACAGATGAGGCGACCAGCAGGACGTCCTTGTTTTGCGAGAGCAACAGACGAACCCGTTCGGCATAGCTGTGAAAGCCTTTTTTCTCCAACAGGTCATGCACGGAGACACTGACGGTACAGATCCCCTTTTTTTGGGCATACAACACCTGCTTTCGGCTCACCTCGCTCAAGCTGGCCACCAGGCCCAATACAGGCTTTGTGGGGTGTTGTTGGTTGACCAAAGCCTCTGCAAGACCCGCACTCCCCACAAAGAGCACTCTCTTGTGCAAAGAGAGCGCCCAGGCGGCAATGAGATTCAAGTCCTCATTGCTGGTGGAGTCACACACCACCACTCCCTCGCGCAACATCGGCCAGGAACGGGACTGGATGGTATCTATACTCAGATGAACCACACGGTTGAACGAGCTAAAGAGATTTGACAGATTATCCTCGGTCACCGGCTTGTGGGGGTCTTTGCCATGCTCGGTCTCTTTCAACCGTTTCTCGTGGACATAGACCACCGAGTCCTTGCAAATGCGTCCCATATCGGGAAACGCCGTTGCTACAACGATAATGTCGATGTGCATGTGCTTTGCAACCTCGTCCACCTCATCGACGATGTTGCCTCGAAGCGTAGAGTCGATTTTTTTCATGATGATGGAAAATGAGGATGGATCGACAGCCGAGAGGGCTGCCCTGACAGACTCTCTCGCTTCCTCCGGACCCAGATTTCTCGACTCGGTGTCGAGCACCAGCGAATACCGTGCGGGAAGTTCCCGCAGTCGTCCGATCTGCACCCTCGTAGGTACACCGCGGCGGACCAGCTGCAGGCCTGTGTCGTTGGCTCCGGTAAAATCATCGGCGATGATCAAATAGGTTTGCATGCACCGCTCCTTTTCATAGTATATCTTCATTCTAATCCGCAAGCATGAGAGGGCGCCACTCTTTTCTCTCTTCACTTTACAGAGGAGGAGCACTGTTCTACTATCTATGCATGCAGCGAACCTACACATCGTTACTTGGCAGCCTCTATGGCGAACAACAGTTCAGCATCCGCGATCCGCTGTGGAAGGATATCCATCTGCCACTGTCGTTCAAGCCGATCATCGCCGATGAGGTTTTTCAGAAACTGGGAAGGATCAAGCAGCTTGGGCCGACCTTCCACCTCTACCCCGGAGCGGTGCACACCAGGCTCGATCATAGCCTGGGCGTCTATCATGTCGGGTTTTCCATGCTCACAAGTCTGCTGAAACAGGCCAATGCAGGGAATTTGACTCTCCCCTGCACCGAGGACGGGATGAGAACCTTTCTTTGTGCATGCCTCTTGCATGACATCGGGCACTTTCCGTTCGCCCACTCCTTGAAGGAACTGCCGCTTACCAGCCATGAGGCAATAGCAAACTGTCTCATCTGCTACAACAAATCCCTGAGGAAGGCCATCGAACAAGCCGGGATCCAAAGTGAGAAGGTTGGACTGATCATCGATGAACAGATTCCCTGCGACAACGAGGAGATCATGCTGTACCGCACGATCCTCTCAGGCACCCTCGATCCCGATAAGCTTGACTACCTGAACCGCGATGCTTTTTTTTGCGGGGTTCCCTACGGTACCCAGGATGTCTCGTACATCACCGACCAATTGACGGTCGCCAACTCCAAGCTTGCCGTCTCCGAGCAAGCCATGGGCTCGATTGAACACCTCCTGTTCAGCAAGTACTTGATGTACCGCAATGTATACTGGCATAAGACCACCCGCAGCGCAACAGCCATGATCAAGAAGGCTGTGCTGCTCTCGTTCGCCGACGGAAGCCTGGGCTCTGATGACCTGTATGAGCTGGACGACGAGCAGTTCTTCATGCTCCCATCACAAAGGAAGTTTCCCCATGCCCCGCTGTTTACTGCAGTACGAGACAATCGTCTCTATCGTCTCGGCTTTGAGAAAGCCTATGAGGCACAGGGAGTGCTGGAAGCACACACGAAAGACCTGGCAAGCCGGATTGCATTCGAATCTGAGCTTGCCTCCAAGCTCGGAGTTCCGGAGTCCCAGGTCATCGTCGATATTCCCGAACCCATCTCTTTTGAATCGGACATCCCGATTCTCGGCGAGGGTGGAAGGCTCAAGCGCTTTGGGGATTTTGATCAGATATTTTCCTATGATATTGGTAAGGTCTTTACAAAAAGCCTGAGAAAATTCAGAATCTTCACACCCTCCTCTATTTCGCAAGAAGCGATCTTGGAGGCATTGGAGCTCTGACTGCATGGAAAAACTCTCGTATCGGACCCTCATAGACGGCGACATCCCCCCTTGGGTCATGCGTTTCATCAAACACACCGGCAAAGCAATCAATGCCTACTCAATGATTCGCGACAACGACACCGTGCTCCTATCGGCATCCGGGGGAAAAGACAGCCTTGCATTGGCCCTTGCCCTTTCGATTCGTCGCAGCTGGCTGCCGATCTCCTACGAATTGAAAGCGTTGATGATCAACTGGATCGAGCATCCCATCCCCGATGAATACCGCCATAAGCTGACTACGTACTTTACCGATCTCGGCTATGATTTTACCATTGTTAATGAGCACCAGTACCCATCCTCCTTCAACGGCGAGTTCAACTGTTACCTCTGCTCGAGAAACCGAAGACGAGTGCTTTTCAACTACTGTGAACAGAACAATATGGGATTGGTTGCCATGGGTCATCACCTCGACGACCTGGTGGAAACAAGCCTGATGAATCTCTGCTTTCGTGCAACCTTTTCCACCATGCAGCCCGTTCAGCCTTTCTTCAAAGGGAAAATCCACATCATCAGGCCGATGATAGAGATTCACGAAGATGTCACCCAGCGACTTGCGGATGCCTATGACCTGCCGGTGGTAAAACCTGTATGCCCCTACGACCAGACCAACATCAGAGCCAGGCTCAAACCCATAATCAAGGACCTCGGCCGACTTGACAAGCTGACCCGCGAGCACATCTATCATGCCCATCAATTTACGGGCAGGCTGTAACTTGGGCCTCTCAGGCCTGTTTACATCCATACCTGGAATATGTGATGATAGTGTTAGGAAGGAGGGGTGACACGTTGCCAAGACGCCTTGGTCTGCTGCTATTGATGATCCTGCTTGCAACCTTCCCTCTGAGCGCCGAGGAAGAAGGTAGTGGGTTTGCGCCCGCAGACGAGTCGCAGATTTCAGTGGAAGCACCACAGAACTCCTCATACTCTTCCACCGACGGATCCTGGCCGATCACCGGGACCGAAGGTTCAACGGGATTACTGGAAGGCATGGCAACCAGCGATGGTTTCTTCGCCCTCTCCTATATACCGGACTTCAGCATCGGCAAGTTTACCTTCCAGTTCGATATGAAAATCAAGGGTTCCTATGCAACAGAACCTTTCGGCGTATCGCTGGATTTTTCCGATTGGAAAGCCCCTGCAAGGGAAGCAGGGGAGAGCTTGGACGACTATGGCGTTGCTGTTCTCAAACACTACAGCCGATTCATCCGTACCATCCAGTACGGTCAGCGCTACGAATCCTTCTATCTGCGATTCGGCAAGCTCTTGGGCATCACCCTCGGCGATGGCGCATTGCTCAACGGCTATTTCGACCGCAGCGTATCGGTTCGCAGCAGCCGTCCGGGTTTGGAGCTCATGGTTGACGGAATTTTGCTCGGCATCCCGAATGCAGGATTTCAATTCATCACCAACGATGTATTCAAACCCACCCTCACCGCATGGAGGATATTCTCACGACCTCTGAGTGAATATCCTGAGTATGCGTCCATCGCCGACCTGCAGATGGGTCTCTCCTTCGCCCATAGTCCCACGTCGGTTGACGAGCAAGAAGGACAACTGTCGAAACGCAAGCTTGTTGCGTTGGACATCTCCCTGCCAGTCATAACCTGGAACTGGTTCAACGTCGACTTTTTCACCGATCTCATCGCCCAGACCCCCGAGCAAGGGGAGAGCCGGCCGGCATTCGCCTATCGCTATGGGTTGTGGGGTCGTACCCGAAGCTTCTTCATATTCAATGCAAGCGTTACTGTCCCGACGTTCGGCAGGTATTATGCCGAGTACTTCTCCTCGGATTTTGAGAGTCGCAGTATGGAAGACCTTGACGAACTGGTCATCGAGTTGGGCAGTGCCCGCCTTGATGCAATGTTCGGCCTGAACTTTGTCAGGGAAGGTGTCTATCTCAGGGCAAAAATGGTAAGTGATTATTCTTTCGGAGATTATCATGACTATAGATTTCTTGCGAATGCACGCATAGACAAGCGCCTATTCAATATTGTTTCCCTAGACTTGAGCTATGAAAAGCTTTATCCTACCACTACAGGAGAACGGTTCTTTGAAGGCTTGCAGACTCTCAACAATGTAGTACTTTCAGCCTCTGCAGTAGTAAAAGTCAAGCCGTACTCTTTCGATCTTGGACTGAGCATCCTCTTTGATGAACAAGCCCAAGCAACGTATAAGTTTGATACTGCAGTCAGGATATCCATCCTATAACTTCAGTGTAGGGAGTGTATATGAATCGGTTATGCAAGCATGTTGGTCTGCTTCTCTTGGCCGCCTGCCTCATCGGTAACCTGTATGCTGATGATTCAGTCTTCATAGGTGATGGTGACATCGGCGCACTGAAGCTCTATGACAGCCAAGGCAACCGACTTGATGCGACCAGCGAAAATGCCGGCAAAATCGGAGAAGGCTGGATTATCCAGAACCCGGACACCCCCATTCTCATCATCACTCCCCGTGGAACGATCAACGTCTATGAAGACTCATTGCTGATCACCGGCAACTTGAGCAACCAAGCTTCCGATTTCTATCTAGTATCGGGCAAGGCTACCTTCAATACCAATGCCGCCGAATATGGGGTTCTTACCGTCTCCACCCCTGTATCGCGTCACCGGCTCGAAGGGGATGGGGAGATGCTGGTCATCACGACCGAGGACGAGGAGAGTGTCACTGCTTTTTCAGGCAAGGTATCCTCATACAACGCATTGACAGGCTTCACCAGGACAATTCGTCCATTCGACAAGCTTTTCATGCAAGAGCAGAGCGCCCGGCCCGAATCCATAGAAATCGGGTATTACCTGACCTATGCAACCTATCCGGATATGATGCTTGCCAAGCAAATCGTCCAAGACCTTTCAAAGCCGATCATCGCACCCACGCCTCTGGCCCCAAAAGCCAAATCCGCTGCATTGGTGATCGAAGAGCCCCAGGTGGAGAAAGTCGTGACGGTGCCGCTGGCCGAGCCTGTTGCCAGTTTGACTGTCACCAGACAGGAGCCGTACATCCCCCAAGAGGTGCAGGTGATCTCGGTCGAAGTCAAAAAGATACCGGTGCCCGATAAGGTAAGGACCCTGACTTCCAGGATTCTCAAGGCCCCCTCCTCCCGAATCATTGTCACCATCCGTCCGATGGTTCCCGCGGTACCTTCCAAGGTTCTGGTGACGAGCTCGGTCGCTGTTCCGCCCATCCCTTCTGCAGCAAGGGTGGTCTCTGAAATGGACGAGGTGGTGATCGTCCAGCAGACAAGCGAGACCCCATTGATCGATGTTTCGATTCCATTGGATGTGCAACCCGAATTGACGGTTGCCGACTTGAGCGAGATCGAGCTCGATGTGGCATCCACCATCCCCATCGAGTCAAAACAGAGTGAAGAACTGGAACAGGCCCTCATCGAGTCTCAGGCCGCTGATAAGCAGTATCTCGAGCTTACCTATGAAATCCCACTGCAGGAACCGGCACCTGAGACGCCTGAACAAGCCGCTGTTGCAGAAGAACCAACAAGCGAGCCGATTCCCACCACCTCCCCCGCTCCCCTCAGTACGACCAGCCTCATCACCTCCTCCGAGGCAAGCCGTCTGCAAGGCTCCCTTGGAATAGTCGCCGACTATCGGTTCCAGGTTGATGGGACCAACTCCAACGCCATGACCCATCGCTTGACGCTCAAGCCGTTTTATACGAAAGGGCCCTTCAGCATCTCTTTGCAGTCATATGTGCAGACTCAGGACTTTACCACCTTCACCAGCAATGCGAGTCCCCTGCCAAGCTCGGATTTAGGCCGTATCAGCTATGCTTTCTCATTTCTCGATCAGTTGAGGATCGGCTATAGTACATCCGGTTTCTATCTGACACTCGACCATAATCGAAGCCTCGTCAGTGACATGGCCAGTTTTACCGCAGCCCAATTCGGGGAGAGCGGCAAGTTGGTTCTGCAAAACCAAATCAAGGCCGGGCCCTTTACCTTGATCACAGCCTTTGATGATTTATATCTAGCCAACCTACTTGTAAACCGCGCCCAATTCGGTTCCTCGATCCTGCATTTCACCCCATCAAAGGGGTATCCACTTACCATCGCCTTCGGCGCCCTTGCTAAGGTGGAGAATACTCCCGCCTGGTCGGTCAACCTCTATCCCCTGCTGAGCTTCCGCTTCCCTGTCATCAATACCAGGACCACCCGGTTCAGCGCCATTGTGCAGGCCCATGGATATTTGCCGGTGTATCCGGTCATCGACACCGACCAGTTCATCGATACGTCGATTGCCACATTCTTCCCCAACTACTCCTTGGGAGCAGGGTTTTCAGTCAAACGCAACCAGTTCAGCGCAAAGATTCTTGCTTCGGTGAACGATGGCAAGAACCATAACCTGCTGGTCAATGACTTTGTCTATACCAGCATCGATACAACCTATGCATCTGCATTCGATATTCTTGCCGACATCAGGTATGAAGGTTCGAAGTTCGAGACAAAAGCCTTGCTCAATGTACCGCTCACCAGCAATTTCACGCTCGCAAAGCTGTCGGGAGGACAGAACGCCGACTATAGCCAACTCTCGTTCGCTTTGAAAATCAAGAACCTTTCGTTGGGACTGGGCCTTGAAAACCTCGGCCTTTTTGCAACCCTGCAGGATATCTTTGCCGGATCTCCTGTCACCGATGTTTTAGGCGGCACCTATGCCGCCAGCTACCTGTATGCCGGCTATCATTTCGGATCCTTCAACCTCATGGCTAAGGCAGCCTACCCGGCTTCAGCAACTGCATATACGGTACCGGTTGTGAGCGTGTCAGCAAGAATACAGCTGGATAAGGCGTTCTAGCTTTTGCGCTTGCGCTTCTTCTGTGATAGAGTCTTGCCATGAAGATACAACTGCTTGACCCCTTGGTCGCCCAACGAATAGCTGCCGGTGAGGTTATTGAACGACCGGCCTCGGTGATACGGGAACTTTTGGACAACGCCCTTGATGCAGGTGGTAAAACCATCATTACAAGTGTGACCGATGGGGGGCTTGAAGAGATCAAGGTCATCGATGACGGCGAAGGCATAGAACGCGAAGACCTTCCGCTGTTGTGCGAGAGCCATGCAACCAGCAAGGTACGCGAACTAGATGATTTGTATCACATCAAGAGCATGGGCTTCCGCGGTGAGGCGTTGTACAGCATTGCAGCAGTATCGAGAATCACCATTGCAAGCAGCTATCAAGGCAGCGACCCGTACCAAATCACCATAGACAACGGCAAAAAGGAAGCTGTGCTTCCCGGAGGTCCCCGCAGCGGCACCATGGTGACCGTGCAAGGCTTGTTCAAGGAACTTCCCGCCAGGCGGCAGTTTCTCAAGCGTCCTTCCACGGAGGCCACCATGGCAAGATCGGTTCTCCTGGAAAAGGCCTTGGCTTTTCCCGACCGCGCCTTTCGCTTCATCAGCGACCAGACCATCCGGGTCGACCTGGTTCCGACAACAAGAAAACAACGGGTCCTAGACGTCCTTTCCCTCAATCAGAACATTGTCCCATCGGAGATGCTTGAGCTGTATGACACTGCAGGCCGCTTCGATCTGTATGCCGTCTGTTCCTCCCCCGCCCTGTCGAGAAGCGATCGGTCGCACATCAAAATCTATGTGAATAATCGACCGGTCGAGGAGTACTCATTGGTGCAGGCGGTCACGTACGGCTATGGCGAATTGCTTGCAGGAGGGTCGTTTCCCTACTGCTATCTGTTCATCGATGTCGATCCCACCTTGGTCGATTTCAACATCCACCCTACCAAGCGTGAAGTCAAGCTGCGCAACAAGGCGGAGATTCACCACCAGGTGGTGAGCATGATCGCTAGCCAGATCAAGCGAACCATCCCCCGCTTGGTGAAACAAGAGCTGGAGAGAGAGGACGCTCCCTTGCTTGCTCCGATTTACCAAGAGAGACCGAGCCCACATCATACCCACCAAGCAGCTGAACGAGCGGGTCGGTATGAGGCTAAGCCTCCTGTTGACAGCGATTGGTTCCAGAAAGCGCGGGAGCTGCTTGACATGAAGTCTTCACGAAGCACCGAGGGAGAGGATGTCTGGGCACAACAGGAAGACGACCAGGAATTTGTCTACCTCGGTCAGGCATTCAACCTCTTCTTGGTTGCCCAGAAGCAGGATGACCTCTACCTGGTCGACCAGCATGCAGCTCATGAACGCCTGATCTTTGATGAGGTCAGGGAGAAAAAAAACATCCAAGAGTTGATGATCCCCCTCTCCTTCGAGGTGGAACGGGATGTGGATGCCTACCTCTTGGAAAGCCAGGATGTTTATTTGAACCTTGGCATCAAGTTGGAGCGGATCGAGGATCTGCTTTGGCAGATCAAAACCCTTCCCGCCCTGTATCGGAACATTGAATCGCAGTTGATAGCCTTCATTCAGCACACCACCGGCGACAGCAAGGAAGTTGAGAAAGGTCTCTATGCAGTGGTTGCCTGTCATGCCGCGATCAAGGCGGGTGACAGCGTCGACCGAATGATGGCAATCTCTCTCTTGACCAAGGTATTCAAGCTCGATGAGCCCACCTGCCCCCATGGCAGGACGTTCGTGGTGCGGCTGAGCAAGGAAGAACTGATGAAGGCAGTCCAGCGCACCTAGCGGGTGATGGTATACGTGGCGTCTTGGTTTTCTACATACACCACGGCTGTTTCGGCTGTCTCATCTATGAAGAAATCAGAGTCGGGTTGCAGAAGGTGGGTGGAAAGCAGTGCGCCGTCTCTATCATACAAGCTCAAGAGGGCTTCGGTTGTCGCAAGGGTGAGGGTATGGGTCGCCCTATCATACGCAACCAGCTCCTTGAAGGTCGGATAATCGACTGCAAAGACCTCTTCGAGCGTCTGCCCGTCACTGCTGAGAATCGAGAGGCTCCACTGCCCTTTAGGGAGCAGCACATCAGGGCCCATTGAAAGCGGGCCGACGGTGTAGGTGCTTTTCTCGTCTGATCGGGCCTTCACCACCCAGGAGCTTTTCTGATTTCCAGCAACGATATGCACCTGCTTCTCAGTCGGCTCTCCTGTGAGGGAGAAGACAAGCGTCAAAAGCTGCTCCCTTGTGCCCTCTGTCGGATAGACCTGCATCGCAACCTTTGTTTGCAGGTCTACCAGTGCAAGCTCCTCTCTGCTGCAGGAAGCAAGCAGGAGCAGCAGCAGGAGCAATGCAGCACTATGCCTGGGAGGCAAGGAAGGACCGCACCGGGTTCGCATATGCATTGAGCGCGTAGAGTCTGACATCCTCCCGAGCGCCCTTGAACCGATAGAGGAAGGCCTCGCTATCAAAATCCTGATATGATGAGGCAAACCTGTCAGTACCCTCCAGATAGTCATAGGCAAACAAATTGGTGGGCCACAGTTTGTAGAGTTGGTGAATCTGCCGGTCGATTTGCCGGGCAACCTGGTCGGAATTCTCAAAATCGCCTTGCAAGGGTTTGCCGAATGCGATGTGTACGTTGCCCTTGTAGCCTTTCATCCCCCGGGAGATGGAGATGAGGTCCTCATACCGTTTCTTGGTATGCTCACCGCTCTTTATGCGTGCTACTTCCTCACCGGCCTTGATAAGGTCGCATGGATCATACTCATAACTGACAGCCACGGGAACAATGCGGCAGCTGTTCACCACGTCACTGAAACTTCGCCCCTTCGACTTCTGGGAGAGATGCAGCATTTTAATGATGGCGGGGGTGGTGACATCCAATCCATCCTTGGCCCGGCCGCTTTTCTGGGCGACCCAGATGGACTTGTTCTCTTCGGTGATCAACTCAACGAAGTAGGAACTCAAGCGGATGGACTCCAGATATTTCTCACGCATGGGCAGGGTTCGTCTTACGGTTACTCCTCCGTTGAGCTTGAACAGGTCGGTAACAAATTGATTGGTCAGCAAATTGTCCCCGATTGCCATTTCGCATGGCATGCGGTCCCCTTTCAATAAAGCCAAATCGATCAAGGCGCAGTCAAGCACGATATCCCTATGGTTGCTCATGAACAGATAGGAAAGATCCTTCTCTGTATGCTCAGTGCCGCTGAAAGAGAAGGTATTTACACTCTTTTGGATGATGGCCGGTAAAAAAATGCCTGCGGTGATATGCCGCTGAAAATCATCGTAGGTTTCGACTTTTTCCAGAATTCCGGCAATATAGGCTGCGTTTTGGGCAAGCTTCTTCTGTTGCTCGACTGTTTCAGCAGGTCCCAGCGATGCCAATATCTTATAGATGGCATCCTTGTTCTCAAGAACGCGTGCAATTGCGTCACGAACATCCTGCCCCCGGTAGGGGGCGATATCCTGATATTTTGTTACATCCATGGCTCAACCCTTTTGTGCATCCAGGATTGACTTCATATACTGCACGCGTTCCCACTTGGCTGGATCGGGCATACGCTCCTGTGCGAGTTTTCCATTGAAGTCAGAAATCTTGGAGTAGGAGTGTGAATCCATCCACTGTGCAAGCTCCGTCTCTATTTTAGCTACCGCAGAGAGTCCCTGTTTGAGAAGTACGGAGCACAGCTGAACGGCCTTGGCTCCGGCAAGCAGCTGCTTGACGACAGTACTGCCGGTATAAATACCGGTGGATGCGCAAATATCGTAGCGAACTTCGTCGCTCATCAATGCGGTCCACCTCAAAGAAAGTGCATACTCATCCTTGCTGCTGAGCATGGAACCAGGTACCAAGGAGAGTTTATCAATATCGATGTCAGGGCTGTAGAATCTATTGAAGAGAACCACTCCATCGATGGAAAGCTCGTCGAAACGGCGAAGCATGTTAGCAAGGGATGAAAAAGCCGGCCCCATCTTCAGGCTCAACGGGAGCTTGATCTGTTTTCGGGCGGCCTTGACCAGAGAGAAATACTCTTTCTCAATGGCCGCACCATCGACCTCCACATCGGCGGCAACCACATAGTGGTTGAGTTCGATGGCATCAGCGCCGCAAGCGGCAAAACGATTGGCATATTCAATCCAGCTGCCGCTCTGACGGCAGTTGATGGAAGCAATCACGGGGATTTCCAAGGATTGTTTTGCGTCCTCAAGCAGGGTCAGATACGCATCGATATGACGCTCCATACTTGCGCTTTTTACAAAGCCGTAAGCATCGGCATGAGCAAGATACTCTTCAGCTCCGGCAACTGCAGAGTCGCTGTCGACATCAATCTGTTCTTCAAAGATGGATTTCAACACCACCGCTGAGAGACCAGCGTCCTCACAGCGCTTGAGGTTGTCCAGTGATGCGGTCAGGGGACTGCTTCCGGCAATAAGGGGGTTCTTCAAGTTCAATCCAAGATATGATGTAGACAGGTCGGCCATTCTTTTCTCCTCAACGTATGCAACTACACAGTGCCCTCCGGCACAGTCGCAATCACTATAGCATGAATATCACTCTTTCTCCAGTGAACTTGGGCATTCTTGCTGCAGTACCAAAAAAAAGGGTGCCCGATGGACACCCGCAATTGGCAATACGCATGCTTACAGGATATAGGGAATCCTGAAATTATGGGATTGGTAGACAACAAAGGTTTCAACTTCGGAAATTTCGCTGATCTTATCAAGTTCAAACTTGAAAAAATCAAGCAGGCTCAAGCCTTCTTCCTCGCTGAGAACCAATTGGACGATAAGATCGTAGCGACCGGTGACCACGGCAGCAGAGATGACGCCTCGCAGCTCAGAAAACTCCTTGGCTTTCCGTTCCAGATCCAGCGTCTTCAGTTTCACGCCCATCATCACGACCTGAAGCCCCGGGATGGTTTCAGGATTGATCAGGCCGGATATCTGGAGCACCCCCTCATCAATCAATTTATTGACCCGTGAGCGAACGGTATTCTCTGTGATGCTCAGCTCTTCAGCGATGGCACTGAACGGTTTTCGCCCATCACACAGCTGTCTGATAATCGCCTTGTTCGTCTCGTCCATCTTTACTTTCATGTCGTATCACCCATTTTTCCTTTCAAAGTCCTTCATGAACTGAGCAAGCGCCACTACATCCTCTACAGGCAGTGCATTGTACAGGCTTGCACGCAGCCCTCCAACCGATCGGTGGCCCTTCAGTCCAAGCATCCCAAGCTTCTTCGCTTCCCCAAGGAATTTCTCTTCCAGCTCTTCGCTGGGCAGACGGAACACCAGGTTCATCTTCGAGCGGAAAGCAGGATCGACCGGGCTGTGGAAGAAGGAAGAGGAGTCGATGACATCATAGATAAGCTTGCTCTTTTGGACGGCGCGCTGTTGCATGCCGACAGTTCCTCCATGTTCCTTGATCCACTCAAGTACGAGCTTCACGGCCCAGATGGAGAAAACAGGAGGAGTGTTGTAGAGCCCCTTATCCTTGCTATGCAGACTGTAGTCCATATAAGCAGTGAGATTGGTGTTCTGTCTCTCAAGCATCGATTTCTTCATGATGATGAAGGTGGCTCCTGCAGGACCAAGATTCTTCTGGACACCGCCATAAATCATGGAGAACTTGTCCACGGGAACCGGCCGGCTGAAAATATCACTGGACATATCGGCAATGAGGGGAACAGAGCCGGTGTCCGGCCAGTCCTGCCACTCGATGCCCCCGATGGTCTCATTCGAACAGAGATAGAGATAACTGGAATCCTTGCTCGGCTTGACACTCTTTGGATCGGGAAGCGACGTATACTTATTGGCCTTGCCGTCATAGTAATAGTTCACGTTGCCAAGCTTTGCAGCATCGTCGGCGGCCTTGTTGGCCCAGGTACCGCTGCGGATGTAGTCGGCGACCGTGCCGGGGCGGAGGAAGTTCATCGGAATCATGGTGAACTGCAACGTTGCACCACCGCCGAGGAAATAGACATCGTATTCATCGCTGATGCCGAGCAGCTCCTTGAAGAGGGCCAGACACTCATCGTACATATCCTCAAACATGCCGCCGCGGTGACTTGCTTCAATCATGGACAAACCCTGGTTGTTGTATTCAACCATTTGGTCACGGAGCTTTTCCAACACCTCCATCGGCATTACCGAGGGGCCTGCAAAATAATTCTTTTTGCGTTCCATTAGATTCTTCCTCCCTTCTTCAACTCGTCCATGATTTCAAACACCTCATCGCTGATACGGCCGAGGTTCTCTTCACTGTTGGCACCGGCATGGGGCGTGAGCGTCACCCTCTCCGCCTTGAGGATCGGATAGTCTTCGGCAGGGGGGTCGGTGGGATACACATCGGTGCAGTACCAAGCGACACTGCCGTCCTCGAGGGCTGCAACCATGTCGGCTGCATCCACACACAGGGCCCTTCCGGTATTGATGACCACCGGCTGCTTCTTGCAATGGGACAGCAGGGCCTTGTTCACCATACCCTTGGTCTCGTCGGTCAAGGGAAGGTGCAACGAAATGTAATCTGCATCGGCTACCGCTTCCTCGGCAGTGGGAACCATGCGGGCCAGAGGAGAGGAAGAGACATATTTGTCGTACGCCACGACAGTCATGCCGAAAGCCTTTGCTCGTTCGGCAACCTTGGAAGCAATATTGCCGATGCCGAAGAGGCAGAGCGTCTTTCCGTACAGCTCGGTGCGCTTGAGGTTCTTCAACCATTGGCCGCTCTTCATGCCATTGTGGTAGGCAACCAGGTTGTTCGGGGTGCTGAGCATCAGGGTGAACGCAAGCTCGGCTACGGCAATCGCAGAAGATTTGGGAGTGTTGCGGACTATGATACCCTTACTCTCTGCATAGGCCTTATCAATGTTGTCGATCCCGACACCACCGCGAATGATCAACTTCAGATTCGGCGCTTGGTCGATGTACTCTTTGGTGCACTTGGTTTTGCTGCGCACCAGCACGACATGAGCTTCACCCAGACGGTTCTTGTCCGTAGTAACTTCGCCGAACGGCTCGAGCTTTTGGGCAAGTGAAGCATCAAAGCATCAGAAATCAGAATTAGCATGGCGTTACTTTCCTCTCTTTGCGGTTTTTCAAGGGGTATGGACCCCTTGAACGTTTGTCTGGAGTTAGTGTACACCAATAATATGCATTTTGTCTAATTTATTTTACAAAATATGACGTATTGATAAAAATTAGGGGTAAATGTTTCCGGATAGGAAGAATTGATGAAATTCTGGAGCAAAATTTGATGGTCGAATATCCCAAGGAATGAGAAAACCGCCGGAGACCGGCGGTTGACCTATGCATTAAAAGCCTTTTGAGCCATGGAGCTTGCGCACCTTTTTCATCTGCTTGCGGGCAAGAGCTTTCTTCTTCCTGTTAAGGATGGTGGAGGGCTTTTCAAAGTACTCCCGCTTTTTCCATTCGCGGATGATGCCTTCTTTTTCAACCATGCGCTTAAAACGCTTGATCGACTTTTCAAGAGGCTCATTGTCGTCAACTTTTACGAATGCCATATATTAATCACCCCCCTTCCCGATTACTGGGTTCGTTTTCACCTGCACTAGAGTGCCCGAAACAAGGGCACTGTGTCAAGTCATCATGCTGAAGGCTTCAGGTCAATAACTGTTATCTGCAAGGATTCTTGATTCCTGAAGTAATTTCTTCCCAACCTGAAGACGACATCCACAGCCGTCCCCACATCAAAATCCTTGCCGATACGGTCGGCGGCACTCCAGTAGAGCGCCGGCCATTTGTACTGGCCGAAGGCAAGGGTCATCTTCACATGTTGCACCGAGCCGTTCTTGTTATTCATGATCTGGATGTTCTCGATGACTGCTCCTTCCATCAGCAACACCAAAGGAGGGTTCTTCTCACCGTACGGCTCGAAAAACTCAACCACCTTGATGATATCGGGAGTCATATAGGCCTCAGGCAGCGTACAGTCGATGACGACCTCCTCCACCTCCTCTGGCAGGCAGTCCATGGTATCGACCTCATCCATGACTCTTTGCTTGAAAACCTTCAGCTGAGAGACATCCATGGAAAACCCGCCTGCACAGGCATGTCCGCCGTAATCAAGAAACAAATCACTGAATCTGCTCAGGAATTCACGGGCATTGAACGAGTCGGGGCTTCGCATGGAAGCGCTGACCCGCTCCTCCCCGACCGTCGCCAGCACTA
The DNA here is from genome assembly GCA_012514185.1 of Spirochaetales bacterium. Lineage (GTDB taxonomy): Bacteria > Spirochaetota > Spirochaetia > Sphaerochaetales > Sphaerochaetaceae > Sphaerochaeta. Next base: position 15,566 of record JAAZAT010000262.1, read on the forward strand.
TGGCCGGTGCGTTGAACTGCTTGAGCAGGCGGCTTGCCATCACCCCGGTAATACCGCGGGACAGCGTGGAATCCTCAACCACCACCAGCTTTGATCCACTGGCTTCAAAGCTCTCCTTCGCCATCGCAAGCATTCGAGTCCAAGCATCCTCTCCGAGCTTCTGGCGCTCCTTGTTGAGCCGCAGCAGTTGGCCGGCCAGCTCTTCGGCTTGGCCGAGATCGGTGCTGAGCATCATCTCCAAAGCAACCGACGGCTTTCCCATCCTGCCGGAGGCATTGATGACCGGGCTGATCTGCCAAGAGATATCACTGGTGGAAAGCTGTTTGCCAAGCAGGTTCTGCATGGAGAACAGCGGTTGCAGGGACTCCCTCCGGCCTTGCGTCAGCACCTTCAGCCCCCGTTTGACGAGGATCCGGTTTTCATCCTCCATCGGCATCAGGTCGGCGACAGTCCCGATGGCGACCAAGTCAAGAATCGACTCATAGTCGCTGTCCAGGCTGGGATGCCGCTTCATGCAGTAGGCAACAAACAAGGTATAAAGCACCTGCAGCTCATCCCGTCCGAATGGTGAGTACTTGATGGCCCGGCTCAGATTGGAGAGGGCGAACAAGCCCTTGTTCTTCATCACCGGCATCACCGCTTCCATCTGAGGCCGCATTTCCACCAGGTGCATATCCACCTTCTTGCCGAAAGCCTGCTTGAGCTGGACAAGTTCGGCTTGGGCATCAAGCACCAGGATGGGAAGGCTGCAGGAGAGGAAGGAGAGAACCTTGCTCTGCGACACGGAGATCAGTCCTGGATTGACCTCCTCGATCACCCGGTCGATGACCAGGAGGTTCTGAATGCGCATCGCCTGAATGATGATCGTATCATGACCGGGTTGGGCATGCAGCAGAAGGCACTCCTCCCGATAAAAATCCGTCTGGCTGAAACGCAATGCCCAAATCACCTTGGCTACGACACCACAGCCGGCCAGATGCTCGAAGGGGTATCCCGAGCCGGACATTTTGGGATCGATGATGGCCAAGGCAGGAGGCAAGGTATCGCCGCTGATGTGATGATCAAGGACGATGGTATCGATGCCGAGGCTGTGGGCGTGGGCAATCTCTGCAAAGTTGGAAATGCCGCAATCGACGGTGATCATCAACGTGACGTTGTTCTCATGGGCCTTGTCAACACCAGAGAGCGTCATGCCATAGGGGTCGTCTCCTTCAGGCAGCTGGTAGGAAACATCAAGGCCCATGCTCCTCAGTTCCTGGACCAACAAGGCGGTGCTGGTGATACCATCCACATCGCGGTCCCCGATGACACACACCTTCTCCCCTTCTGCAACCGCTTCATTGATGCGGTCGACCACCTCTTCCATGTCATCAAAGAGGAAGGGGTTGTGCAAATAGGTAAGTTCCTGCTCCAAAAAAAACTTTACTTGTTCGCTGGAGGTCTGGCCTCTCCTTGCCAGAATGGATGCACTTAGTACATCCAGTCCGTACTGTTCATGCAAGCGTCGCATCTCTTGCGCGCTGACGGGTAACTTTTTCCAAACCATGTATATACAACCTTTCTTTTAATTTTTTCAATCATAGGTCCACCGCTGTTTGCAGGATGCCTGCAGACAAGGTTTTGAGGTTTCCACCGGCAATGATCTGAGCATACCTGAGCAGGTAGTTCTTGATACGGCTGGTGGCAGTCGGGCTGAGCGGCACCTGCACACTCTGTTCATACCCCATCGGGGAAGTAACCACGAGATAGCGGCGGGCGCCCGGAGGCAGCAGCATATTCGACTCCAGGGAAGCACATCGACTGCAGCAGGGACACGAGAGCGAGGATGAGAAAGAAATCACCTCTTGCATTCCATACTCCCGCTCACAAATGGGACAACTGGTCAAATCGGTGCGCAAACCAAGCAGGTCGGTCAACCGATGGATGAACTGGATGAGAATCCGGTCACTGTACAAGGGAAGCCCTGAAAGCAAGTCCAAAGCGGTACTGAGCAGTTGATACTCCCCTGCACTCTCCCCCCCGTTGGTCCTGAGCAGCAATTCGCAGAAAAAGAGGGCGCTGTAGGTACGAACCAAATCCTCCCTGATATCATCGTGGGTGGCAATGATGTGGGCATCCTTGAGCGTGTAATCCTTTTTTACCGGATTATAATACAGAAAAAAATTCCCATCAGAGAACACCTCGGCCTTCACCGATTTCAAGGATTTTCGAGCCCCGTAGCTGACAACATCGATGATGCCGAAGTCCACACTCAACAACTTCAGTCGCCGATTCAGCTGACCGTACCGCTGACTGTGCAAAACAATAGCCAAAGACGATACGTTACGCTCCATGGACCCTCCACCACCAAGAGTAGAAGGAAGAGGGCAAAAAATCAACTGGTTGGAAGTGAAGCATCTCTGTGCTATGCTGACTGCAATGAAACGGACAATCCTCAGCCTTTGGCTGCTGTTTTGCATGGTGGCGCTGCCGGCCTACAGTATTTATCCCCGGCAGGTGGAGCAACCCTTTGACAGCACAAAGGAACTTTCCAAAATAGATTTTTCGAAAAATTTGGCCGCCAATCAAGAAGCTTGGGTCGACAACACCTCGGTGTTCCTCTTGACAGTAGGGCCTGGGGATCCGCTCTATGCCTGGTTCGGCCACTCCGCCTTGATCGTCAAGCAGCCGTCCGGAACCAAGATCATGTACGACTGGGGGATATTCGATTACGAGCAGGAGCATTTTTACCTGAATTTCGCCCGGGGCAGGATGTACTACTACGTTGTGGCAAGCGAAGCAGGCTGGCGTATCCAGGAGGCGATCGATGAAATCAGGGATGTCCGCCTAGTTGAGCTCAATCTCAAGAGAGAGGCAAAATTCGCCCTTATCGGTTTTCTTCAGAACCATATAAAAACTGAATACAGCACTTATCTCTATCATTTTTATTATGACAACTGTGCGACCAGGATCAGGGATATTATCGACTTTGCAACCTTGGGCGCATTCCGAGAATGGGCAGAGGGGGAACCGGGACAGGGCAGCTACCGACAATTGACCGCACAGAACATGATCCACAGCCCGGCCCTCTTCTGGGTGCTCGACAGCCTGCAAAGCAGAGTCATCGATACACGGCTCAACCGGTATGAAGAGCTGTTCCTGCCTGAAAAACTGCATCAAGCTGTATTGGATTTCACCTACCCCGACGGGACAAGACTGGCCGCAGAGGAACAGGTTCTTCTGGATACCGATGCGATGGATGTCCGCTTCACCGTCAAGGATGAGCTGGTCGGCTACGATTGGGCCTACGCACTCTTCGGCCTTGCCTTGGCGCTGCTGCTCTGGGCACTTGGGCGTAAAAGCCTTTCCCTCAAGCGGATCCTGCTGGGTCTCATGTGCATCGGCTTTGGAGTGCTTGGATCGCTTCTGCTCTTCATGATGCTCTACTCCGACATGGACATGACCTACTTCAACGAGAACATTCTCTTTCTGAATCCTTTGCTCTTTGTCAGCGCTTTCGCGTTCATAGTGCAAAAAAAACAGAGCTCCAGGCTTTTATCCTACTGCTCTGCCATCATGATTGTCCTGCTTGTCCTCAAGTTCCTGGCACCCTCATTGGCCCTGCAGGACAACCTAAAGACCTTGGCTGTGCTACTTCCCGTCTATCTGCTAGGGTCGTCCTTTCAGAGCCGCGGAAACCGTAAAGATCGGTAGGTCCTCCATCTTGAGGCGATCGGCAACCAATACAGCCGGAAAGGCATGCTTCTGCCGATTGAAGTACTCGGCAGCAGCATGATACGAGAGCAACGCCTCGGCCAAAAGCAGCTCCTCTTCATACATCTTCTCAAAATACGGTGCATAGGAACGATAGGCTGCATCGGCAAAGAGCTCTTTCTGCAACAAGGCGAGAACGGCATCCATTGCCAGATAGGTTTCACTTATCTGGCTTGCCGGCTGCTCTTGTTCGGCAAGGCCGACAAGAGCGGCCAGCTCCAATGCATTGCCCTCCTGTCCGAGCAGAGAGGAGAGCGTTGTTGCATACCCCAATCGAAGCGACAGGTGTGTTTTCACCTTCTTCAACTCGGCGAGAGCTTGCTTCTCGTAGCGTCCGAGCCTGTTGACGTTGTTCCGGTCTATTGCAACCAGTGCGAATGTAATCAAGACCACAACCACCGCAATACTGATGACAGCACTGCGGAGGTTGGGAAACATTTTTTGCTTAGCGGACAATCTTCGTTCCCTTGGTATCGTAGAGGGCTCCGTACAGGTTGGCGGGATCAGTGATCAAGCCTTCATTGCCGGTGGAGCGGACAAAATCGACGATGGCCTGGACTTTCGGCAGCATGCTGCCGGGTGCGAAGTGCCCTTCTGCAATATACTGCTCGGCTTCCTCTGTCGTAATGGTATCCAAGGTCTTCTGGTTGGGTTTTCCGTAATTCAGACAGACTTTCTCAACTGCTGTGGAAATTACAAACAAGTCGGCATTCAGCTGTTTTGCCATCAGGGCGGCAGCCAGATCCTTGTCGATGACCGCTTCCCTGCCGCTGAGTATTCCCATCTCATCGCGCACCACCGGGATTCCGCCACCACCGGCTGCGATCACGATAATGTTGTTTTCAAGTAATGTCCTGATCGTGTCAATCTCGACGATTGCCTTCGGCTTGGGACTGGCTACAACCCTGCGATAGCCACGACCGGCATCCTCGACGCACACCCAACCGTCATGCTGGCTGTGGTAGTCGGCATCATCCTTGGTCATGAAGGACCCAATCGGCTTGGTCGGCTTGCCGAAGGAGGGATCGTCGTCGCTCACCTCCACCTGGGTCACCACTGTTGCAACCTCGCCTTTCAAGCCGATTTTGGCAAACTCATTCTTCAGGGCCATCTGCAGTTGATATCCGATGGCTCCCTGGGTATCGGCAACACAGCTGTCCAAGGGCACTGAATGCAGGATTGAGCGGGAGAACTCCGCCCTCAGAAGGATGAATCCCACCTGTGGCCCGTTGCCATGGGCGATGACCACCCGGTGGCCTGCCTTCACCAATCTTGCGATATGTGCCGCCGTCTTCCGTGCAGCCTCGTATTGGGCTTGTACGGTTACATGTTTTGGATCCTCGATCAGAGAATTCCCGCCGATGGCTATTACAATAAGTTTGCTATCCATAGAGATACCTTCCTTGTGTTCAGAGACGATTCGTCCGTATATGCATCATAGCATGACTGCAACAAAATGCAACATATTTGCCTGTGTTCTTTCCACCGAAAATTGGTTGAAATTTTTTCTTGACAAGCGACGAAGCCATGGTATGCTGTTGGTATACCACTGGAATACTGAAAGGAGCCAACATGACCAAATCCGAAGTATTGCTGGATCTCCAACAACGCATCATCAACGAGGAATTCCTGCCGGGTTCCTGGTTGGTTGAACGGGACCTCAGCTCCGAGTACGGCCTTTCCAGAACCCCGATCCGTGAAATATTGAATAAGCTGGTGTTGCTCGGCCTTATTACGGTCCAACACAACAGAGGCTATCAAGTCCGCCAATTCTCCTTTCAGGACGTGGTGGAAATCTTCAATGCACGACGAGCCATTGAAGGCTCTTGTGCCCGCTATGCCTGCTATGCCAAAAGGCCGGACCTCGATGAAAGAATCAACAACCTGAGAGAAAGGCTGTTGCATCTGGATATCGAGAAAGACGGAGGCAGCAAAGCCATCACCGTCGGCAATGAAGTCCATGACCTCTTGATCGAACTTGCAGGCAACCGCTACCTCAAGGAGTTTGAGTACAAGCTTTCATCGTTGATGAAGCTTACCAGGAACCTGACCAAGAACCGTACCGCAATAGAGGAACGTTCACGTCAAGATCATTTGGACATTTTGGATGCATTGCAAAATCGGGATGCAGATAGGTGCGAGCAGCTTATGGATCAACATCTGAGCAATACCTGCAAAGCATTGGCGGACACCTATCTGAATTCCCTCACCTCGTTCTACGCCTGAGATTCTGCTTCAGGGGTCGATATACGGCCCTAACAATACATCGTGGAGGATTATCATGAAAAAAAGTATCCTGATTTTGGCACTTGCAGCAATGCTGCTGATGCCGCTGTTCGCCCAAGGAACCGTCGAGGCCAAGCCCGACCAAGAGTATGTGCTCAGATTCGGCCATGTGCTCACACCGGAGGACACGTTCAACAAGCAGTATCTGGAATGGTCGAAAGCGGTTGCCGAAAGGACCAATGGCAAGCTGAAGATTGAAGTCTACCCCAGCGCACAGCTTGGTGTCGAGGAAGACGTTCTTGAACAGATCCGCCTTGGCTCGAACGTTGGCTGGCAGACCGACCCCGCCCGTCTGGGCAACTATGTCAAGGAATGGGGCATCCTGTACATGCCGTTCTTCCTTTCCGGCATCGAAGATGTAGAGAAATTGCTTGAATCCAAGGTTGTGCAGGGTTGGGTCGACCAGCTCGAGAAGCAGCACCAGATCAAGGTTGTTTCCTACGCTTGGGTCCAGGGTTTCCGCAACATTTTCACCAACAAGCCTGGAAAGAGCCCTGCCGAGCTGCGCAACAGCTTGATCAGGACTGCAAATGCTCCTGCTTGGCTTGCTACAGTCAACTCCCTCGGCAGCAAGGCCGTGGCACTTGCTTACGGTGAGTTGTACAACGGCATCCAGACAAAGGTTGTCGATGGTTGCGAGCTCCCCTATGCCGCTGCAAAGCAGTTGAAGGTCTATGAGGTTGCCAAGTACATCGTTGAGACCCAGCACATCTTCCAGCTGAACGTCATGGTTGTCAGTGCTGCTTGGTTCAACAAGCTCCCTGCCGACTATCAGAAGATCCTGATCGAAGAGTGCAACAAGGCCGGTTTGGTTGCTTCCAACATCCTGCTCAAGAATGCTGAAGCCGACCGCCAGTTCATGGTCGACCAGGGCATGACCCTCATCCCGCACAACAGCCTGGATGTAGCCGCTTTCAAGGCTTCCGGAGAGGCTGCCTACAAGGCCCTCGGACTCGATGCCGCCAAGGCTGCAGTCTACGCAGAACTGGGCAAATAAGAACTGTTGTTTTCATGGCCTGCAACATGGTTGCAGGCCATTCATCCTTACCTAAGAGGTCAACCATGAATCGCTTGGCAAAAGCTTATAAGAAGTTCTGTGACATAGAACTTGCCGTGGGAGCAGTCCTGCTCATCTCCACGGTTTTCATCCTTACCTTTGCAGCAATCCTCCGGACGATCGGCTATCCCATCAACTGGGGGCTCGATCTTGCTTTGCTGATGTTTACCTGGTCAGTCTATGTGGGAGCCGATACAGCCCTGAGGGACGACAAAATGGTAAACGTCGACATCCTTCCCCAACATCTAAAACCTAGAGCAAAGAAATATCTGCAACTCTTCGTCTATATACTCATTCTCATCTTCTTGTTCCTGATGGTCTACTATGGCTTCTATCTGGCTTACTCATCCAGGTTCCGAACCTTCCAGGGAATACCATTTCTCAGCTATACCTGGGCTACCTTGAGCATGCCCATCCCCTCGATTTTCATGATTATTACAACCTGCTTGAAAATCCGTGACCTTCTCAAAAAAGACAGTGCCGACGGCTCTGTAGAAGTGAGGTAAGCCATGATTCTTGTATTATTAGCTTTTCTTTTCCTGCTTGCTATAGGAGTACCTGTCGGATTCTCATTGGGCATCTCTGGTGTATTCTACTTTTTGCAGCACCCGGAGCTTCCGCTGGCAACCATCGTACAATTGCCGATCAGCCAAACCCAGAGCGTAACGTTGTTGGCTGTTCCCCTGTTCATCTTCGCAGGAAGCCTGATGAACAGCTCAGGAATTACTACACGCCTGATCAAGCTTGCCATGCAGCTCGCCGGCCACATGCGCGGCGGTATGGCGCAAGTCAGTGTTGTGTTGAGCACCCTCATGGGTGGCTGCTCCGGTTCTTCCAACGCCGACGCTGCCATGGAAGCCAGGATCCTGGGGCCTGAGATGCTCAAGCAGAACTACCCCAGAGGATACACTGCAGTCGTCATCGGCTTCACCAGCCTGATCACCTCCACCATTCCCCCGGGAGTCGGCATGATTCTCTACGGAACCGTGGGCGAGGTCTCCATCGGACGACTCTTCTCAGCAGGCATCATGAGCGGCCTGATCATGATGGCGGCCTTCATGCTCACCGTCGCCATTACCGCCCGAATCCGCAAATTCCCCCGTGCACGCGAAAAACGCGCTTCGCTGAAGGAAATCGCCCTCTCCTTGAAGGAAACCATCTGGGCCTTGATTTTCCCGATCGTCCTGATCGGAAGCTTGAGAGTCGGCTTGTTCACTCCCTCTGAAGTCGGAGCCTTCGCCTGTGTGTACGCCTTGGTCATCGGTTTCTTCGTCTATAAGGAGATGACCATCAAGAGCCTGATCGCCACCCTCAAGGAAGCTATCAGGGATATCGGGGGCATCATGTTCATGATCAGCATGAGTGCAATCTTCGCCTACGGTATTCCCATGGACCAGATTCCTCAGAAGTTGACCACCTTGATCACCGGTTTCACCAGCAGCCAATTCGTGGTCATGGCCATCATCTTCGTTCTGTATGTCATCTTCGGCATGTTCATGGATGGCTCGATCGTCATTCTGCTGCTCACCCCGATCCTCATGCCGATTGTTCGTTCCGTTGGTATTGATCCGGTCCTTTTTGGTGTGGTGACCAGCATCATCGTCACCATGGGCATCCTGACCCCCCCGGTAGGCATAGCCATGTATATCGTCAATGGAATTTTGGGTGTACCAATGGGAGAGTACCTGAAGGAGAGCATACCTTTCTTCATCGTTACGATTCTTGTAGGGGCTTTGCTCTTGATCATTCCCGATATCATCCTGTTTTTGCCGAACATGTTGTATGGCGTTGCAAGCTAAGGAGTGAACATTATGAAATACAAACCACTCGGAAAATCGGGCATCGATATTTCCATGATCAGCATGGGAGGCCATGAGTACCTGCCGAACCATAAGTCCAGAGGCTTCAACGAGGACTTCGAGAAGGCCATCACCCCGGGCTATATATTCCCCGGCTTCGGGGGAGAGAACCGGAAGAACATCCTCAAGGCTTCGTATGATCTGGGAATCAACTTCTACGATGTCACCCACGACTCGGAAAAGGATGCACTGGGGCGCAACTTTCTTGAACTGCCCCCTCCCTACCCTGTCTATATCCAGACACGGCCGGAAGGTTTTGTGTATACCTACGATGAGCATAATAAAAAAATGGCGGATTATCAGACGCTCAAGGCTGAAGCGGTAAGGATTCTCAAGCTCCTCAGACGTGAGAGCATCGACTTCTTCAATCTTGCCTTCATGAAGAGTGCGCTTGACAACGATCCTGAGTACCTGGCAAAAATCTCCTACAACATCGAGCATTTGAAGAAGGAGGGGCTCATCCGTTGGGCATGTGCCGATACCTTCAGCGGAGAGGGCACCTACCTCAAGCAGATTGCCACCGGCAGTTTTGATGTGCTCTACATCAATTTCAATTTTGCCGATCATCAGGGGTCGAGACGGGTGCTCAAGGAAGCAGCCAAGCAAGGCATGGGAGTCGTTGCACGGGAGGCTTTCATGAAGGGCTCCCTCTTCGAGATGGCCAAGGAGGCAGGCATCGAGAACAAGACACTGCTGGCGCACGCTGCCATGAAATGGGTCTTCTCCTTTGACGAGGTGTCCACCATCGTCTATGGAACCGGCAAGGCCGGGCACCTGTATGATTCAGCTTCGATTCTTGATGATTTGAAGCTGAGCGAAGAAGAACAGGGCCTCATCGAGGCAATCAGGGAAACTGAACTGTTCAAAACCTATGAAGCAAAGAAGAACGAAGAGTTCCTGCAAGCGTGAAGGAGTACCGAAAACCTATGAGTTTTGAGGCAAAAGGAATTATCACTGCAATGGTCACCCCGTTGACAGCTGACTACAAGATCAACGAGAAAGGGCTGCGCAAGCTCGTCAACTATATGATAGAGGGCGGGGTGCATGGACTGTTTGTCGTCGGAACCTCGGGCGAGTTCTATGGCTTCACCGCCGAACAACGCCGCGACGCCTTCCAAATCTGCATCGATGAAGCAAAAGGCAGGGTTCCCGTGTATGCCGGAGTGAACGGCATCACCACCGCCGAGGCTGTAAGCTATGCTCAAATGGCTGAAGAAGTGGGTGCCGACGCAATCAGCGTGTTGACGCCGATGTTCATCAGCGTCACCCAGGCGGAGCTCTATCAGCACTATGCCGATATTGCCTCATCCACCAAGCTGCCCATGCTGTTGTACAACAATGTGGGCAAGACCAATGTCAACATCGCTGTGGATACGGTGGTCAAGCTCTCCAAGATCAAGAACATCGTGGGAGTCAAGGACAGCAGTGGAGATTTCACCCTGACCAGCGAGTACATCCGCAATACGTATCAGGCTGAGAAGCCGTTCTATGTATTGAGCGGACGTGACA
>JAAZAT010000028.1 GCA_012514185.1 Spirochaetales bacterium
AAATTCAGGCGTTGTACAAAGATTTTCTCGTAGAACCGCTCGGCGAGCACTCTCATCATTTGCTGCATACTTCCTATACTGCAAGAGGCGTATATTGAAGAGACGATGATACAATTACTCACGATACGGGGCCGTCGCAAAAGTATGCTTGCGATGGCTCCAATTTTATGTCCACAGGGAATTGAGCTAAGTAAGGTTGCTTTGTTGGGGAATTATAACCGAACATAAGGATTTTCGGCATGTCACCGTAAGCAATAGGCATAGGCATCTTGAATGAAATGGTATTCAGAGGTAATTGGATTCAGCGGGTGTTCAAGGAGCAGCTATCCGGTGTTGTTGATGTAATACCAAGAAGGAATTCCTACAGTCCCTGCATTGATCTTGTTTTGCAGTTTCAGCGTGTTGGTTGCCATACAGAGGAGAATCCATTCGGTCTCGACATTCAGCAAGCCCTTGTGGAGGAATCTTCGGATACCAAGGCCGTCTTTGATGAGACTGAACGATCCTTCTGCTTGGATGCTTCGGTTTACCCTGAGTTCGACGCCTTTCCCATTGGTGATATTCTGTAGCGCTTGGAGTCTGAATGCCTCAGCTTCAGGGTGATACTGGATCTGCTTGAACTGGCTTCGGCTTGCTTGTGATTTCATACAGGAACTTCTCAGTCGACAGCCCACACAGCCTCGCTTTGCTTGGTACACCGTAGCCCCGTATCGTTTTCTTCCCGTGTTGTGTAGTATCGTGTTATTGATACACCGTAGCTGATCATGCTTCGCCTCATAAGTCATAGCGAATTTACTCCCGGGATCCTTGCCAAAGGAACGTTTCCTGCTCTGCTCAAAGGTCTGCGTCTTGATGTATGCGATCATCTTCTGTTCATCCAGATACCGATAGTTCTCGACACAATCGTAGCCACTGTCGGCACAGACGCCCTGATACTGAAATCCCAACCGATGGACCACCTGTTCCATCGCTGGCACGAGGGTATGATAATCGGTTCTGTCCCTACTGCAATAGGTGCTGACAATGTATCCGGAATCGACGATGTTCTGGATGTTGTAGGCAGGTTTCAATTGGCCATTGCGCATGTAGTCTTCCTTCATCCGCATGAAGGTCGCATCGGCATCAGTCTTGCTCATGCTTTTCCGGTGTTCCGCTCTCATGCGGTCCCGGGCACTGACGTATCGATCCAATTTCTCAGCATATTCGACAAGACGGTTGGCCAATCGTGCCTCAAAAGGGAGATGATGGCCCCTCCCTCGTTTGACCGGTTTGTCCAGATCAATTTTCCGAAACATGATAGCAAGTGCTGCACGAGCATCTTGTTCGTCACACACGTCGATTGTTGCTTCCAGGTCATAATGCAACAGATACTCCCCATACAATTTCCGAATGTGCCCGATGAGCTTTGGCAGGTTCTTCTCGATTGCCTTGAGCCAGACGAACGTGTACTTTCCCGCCTTCGATTCGACTTTGGTCCCATCGATGAAGGCAATCTCTCGCTTCAGTTCTCCCAGCCCATCGAGCTTTTTCACGCTCTGGGCGAAAATATTCCTGATAGCTTCACCATTCATGCGGATGAATCGATCGATGGTACTGTGATCAGGAGCCTTCCGGCCTTCCAGCACATGGATACAAACGAGATCTCGTTGACATAAGGCTTCCACTTCTCTGCTACTGAAACAACCGTGCAGTCGTGCATAGACGAGAATGAACACCATTTGCCGCGCGGTGATGGCATGGGGACGGCCACTGACTTTCTTTTCCCGTGTGAAGCAACGGTAGTCCAACGACCAGAACAGTCTTCGCAAGGCTTCGAGTGGGTTGTGGCAAGCAAGATCGAGGGGAACCGAGAGGTTGAGATAGAGTTGACCTTCCTGGTAGAAAACTATACTATGCATATGTGCTCCTAATTGTTTGTGGTTAAACAAATTGTAGCACATAAAGGGTTGCTTTGCAACCCTTCTTCTCTGTTATTTTCTTCCAATGCATGTCTTTAGATACAACGAAGCCGTTGCTCAAATCCTTTCAGACTTTTGCAACGGCCCCTCTTTATGAGTCTATGCCTTTCGAATCTTACTTCGTAGTTTCGAAAGGTGTTCGCATAGCGTTGCCTTTTCTTTTAGCAGTAAGATGACTGCCGATAT
>JAAZAT010000009.1 GCA_012514185.1 Spirochaetales bacterium
ACAACTTCCTCTTCGACTACGGCGGGAGAAGCGAAACTCCGTGGGCGTTCTACAGCGGCGGCATGAGCCAGCAGTACTCCTTGAACTGTGGTTCAGGTACCAACCACCTGTACAATGGTCTGAAGGATGCCCAAAACAGTGATGCCATCCTGGGAGCGGAGACCACGGTGACGATACACCCCGGTGAAACAAAGAGCCTCTATTACGCCTCAGCCTTCGCCCCCTATGACAACAACCGCATCGGAGGCAACTTCTACACCGTAGAACAGGTTTTGGAGGGTATCGTTCTGAAGCGGACCAAGTCCTATGCCTTCATCCCCGCAGACTCCACCTTCCACTGCCTGAAGATGCTGTGCAAGCGATTGCTCTCTACTGAGTAACGTTCATATCAAGAGAACATCATGCAAGAAAGCACAGGAGGGAGTCGAAAGGCTCCCTCTCCTTATGAGAATAAAAGAGAAGGCCACCTGCGGGAGAGGCGGCCTTGGACAGACAAGTTTGTAGTGGTAGGTTCGGTTAGTTTGCGGTGTAGGTGAAGGTCACAGTACCGGAGTAGGATCCTTCAACTGCTGCATCAAAGCTCGCTTGGTCAACAGAGAGGGAGATGGGGTGCGACTGGCTTGCAAGACCTGCAAGGCTGGCTACGTTGATGACCTCGACGGAGCTAACCACGGTTGCACCTGCGGTGGTCAGGGATTTGGAGTTAACGCCCACGGTGTAGTTGATGTAAGCGGTTGCCTGGTCGGTCACGGCGCTGGTCATAGCCGTTGCACTCATGGTCACCTTGTACCCGACGCGGTTGTTGGACATGGTGGACAGGTATGCGCTGAAGGTCTGGGCACCTGATGTGGTGACGGTGAGCGGACCTGCGAATGCTGCGGCGGAATCAAAGGTGGACGGGGTCCCGTTCGAGGGGAAAGCTGCTGCGGTGATCTTCATCTTGTTGATGCCTGAGACAGCGGTTTGGACCTGGAAACTGGCAGGATCGACTGCGAAGGCAGCTGCGGTGGAGAGGGCGATTACCAGAAGTACGGCTACGATGTTCTTTTTCATGATGTGATCCTTTCGGTGCTATCTGCTCCGGTGCAAGTTTTTGTTGTGCCTTTTTCCTAAGCACACTTGTACTATACTGAAACAGGCGACTTATGTCAACAGGTTTTGGAAATATCTCAATAATATTATAAAAATTTTTGCAATTATTGTATAATAGATTAATAAATACATATAATATAACATTATAAATATAATTTCCTGCTTTGCTCAACTTGTGACAACATTGGAATCTGATAGGTCACAAACAAAAGAATGTACAAAGCATTATGGTGGATATGATAAGGGATACAATGCGTCACGTTAGAACTTTGACATAAGTTGATAGCATACAGCAAAGCAATCTTTACTTGCTGATAAGAATATATTTCCTGAAGCGTGTAAGAATTGTTTTGTCTCGCTACCTTATTGCAATGTGAAGCGAATAGGGTAGCGTAGTGTTACAGCAACTGCTTCATCGTTGTACAAAGCAGGAGAAGCCTTGAACGAAGTGAAGGCCGCAACTGCAGCATCGGCTAAACCGTAGCCTGGGTCTTCTTCCACCACGATTCGTTCCACCATGCCGCTTGCTGCAAGAAAGAGCCTGAGAATAACCAGGCCTTCCTTGTGTTGTCTCTTTGCAAGTGGTGGATAGACAATCCTGGAGGCAAGCAAAGCCCTGTCAAAGACAGGAGCGGTTGTTACCGACTCCGCTGCATAGTATCCGTCGATTAGTACAGGTTTGGCTTCCTCGAAAACGGCTGAGGCTGCTTGCTTCTCAATCTGGTTGAATTCAGGCTCAGCCGTTTCAGCTTGTTCCTCACTGTGTTTTTCTTGTGGTATTGCAATCGGTTGCAGTTCCTCTTCAGAAGCAACGGCTTCATCCTTTGGTTGAGTTGCCATGGCAGGTTGCTCTACAGCTATCGCATCCACCAGTGAAATAGTTGCAGCCTTTGCCTGAGGAATAGGTTTTGGTTCTTGCATGGTGATAGGGATGGGAAGAAACAGAAGAGCGGTAAGCAGGCCTGTTATTCCGATGCCTAGCAATAATGCAGCGGGTGTTTTCATTACTGTTCCTCCACCAACAGGTGCAAGGTCTCAACCCCCTTGTTCTGTAAGGCTTCGATGATTGGATGGATGGAACCGAACTCGGTTGCTTTATCAGCAAGAAGAGCAAACCTAGCGCCTGTATCAATACTCTCGATGGTGATGAGTTTGCCGTCTTGGTAAAGCTTCCCGTCCTTTGCAATGTACAAGGTTGGGATGGTGCTCAAGTCGATGTTCTGTGCCTGGGCTTGTGCAGGGTCGAGAGGGACGGGAGTCTGGAATGACGTGATTGCCATAATGAGGAAGAAGAGCAGCAAAAGAAAGGCAATATCGGTAAGGGCGGAGGGTGTGGTGGGTCTCTTCTTCCTCATGGCACTACCTCCAGGCTCAATGAACTGAGAGGGTACTGCTGCAATGTGGAGAGCAGGGAGACTACGGTCTGCCAATCGGTTTTTGCTTCAATGGAAAGGGTGAGGTGGGGTTCTTGATTGAGAAGAGGCGGCAATTCCGTGAGGTGAAGGGTTCGCCCCTGATAAAGGAGGATTCCGTCTTGTTTCAAGATGATAGTCACGTGTTCTTCCGTCTCACCGATGAGAATGGATGTTTTTGGAATATCCAGGTTAAGGCTGTGTGATGCTGTGACTCCTGAAAGCAGGAGAAAGAAGATGATCAAAAGGAAGGCGATGTCGCTGCTTTGGCCTAGCTCTTTTCGCTTTCGCATAGTGCTCCTATGGCCAAGTCGAGAGCGAAGCTCGCGATGGTTGCCAGAATGGAGATGACCAGGCCGAAGGCTGTGGTGAAGAGGGCTTCATACAGCCCGGCTGCAACGACTTGCAGCTGAACCGAAGAAGCCTCCGAGACCGACTTGAACGCTGTGATCATCCCGGTTACGGTACCGAGGAAGCCGAGGACCGGGGCGATCATGGCAATGAGGTCGAGAATGCTCAATGGTGTTTCCACCCGGGCTTTCACCACCGGTTCCTTGTTTCTGAAGAGGATAATCAGCGTAATGGTTCGCTCGACAGTGAGAACGACGGTAATAACCAACAGGGCGTAGAGCGGCCACATGACCGCTCCCCCTTGTTGCATGATGGATATGAGGTTGGTGGTTGTTTTCATAGGCTAGAACCGTACGGTGCCGCCCAGGCGGATCTTGGTTCCGGGCATCGGGAAGCCTGCTGAAAGTTCATATTCAGTGTTGAGCAGGTTGTCTACTGCAAGGTATGCCCTTAGCTTTTCGCTGACCCGCATGGTGATACTGAGATTGAGCAGGAATGCACTGGCAAGTGAGCTCGATTTCCCCAGGTACTCTCCACTGAGTACGCTTTCAAAGCGGTCGAGGGTGAAGAAGAGCGAGCTTTTCGCAGTATGCTTTCTGATGTGTGCCACTTCGACATTGTCTGAGAAGGTCTTGCCGCCTGAAAGGTCATAGCTCTTGTTGTAGAGATACCCGGCCTGAAGTTTGAAGCGGTTTGAGAGTTCCAGCGTGAGGGTCTGTTCCGTTCCCGCATAGACGCTGTGGGCGATATTCTGGGGAATCCAGAAGGAGTCAGGGGCAATGTCGTTGTAGATGTTCTTGCCAAACAGGGTACTTTCGAAAGAGATTGCTTTCCAGTCGGCGGCTAAGCTAAGTTCGCCGTTCAAACCTTTTTCCGTCTTGAGGTTCGGGTTGCCCATGAACGGCCAGTAGAGTTGGGAGAAGGTGGGTACATTCTCTGCATAGCTGATGGTTGCCTTCAGGTCGAAATGCTTCGTCGGCGAATAGATGGCACCGAGTGAAGCATTGGGTGAAAGTGCTTTGATGTCGCTGAGGTAGGCGATGTTCAGGCTGGGATGCAGTGAGAGAAGGCCGTCCAGGAAGTAGATGCTGCCGTTTGCCGAACTTGAAATGGTATGGCGGGTGTTCCGGCCTATATCGGTGCTGTCCACATAATCGAGCGTATAGAGGAGGTCGGTTTGCAGTGCATAGGTCTGTCCAAGGTCCCAGACGCCGGTTACTTGAGCCGAAGCCTTATGCTTGTTGTGCGTGCTGTCACCATACGTTGCATCGTGATAGAAGGTTCTTCCGTATGCATAGAGCAAGGAAGCAGAGAGCTTTTCCAGCATGGAGCTTGCTTCAGAGATTTCAATCACGTTGCTGGTATTTACCGACAGATCTTGCTGAGAGTCATCGGGAGTGAGGCCCCAAGAAGTACTGCCCGGTACTCCGATGTTCTTATACACAGCGTAGTTCTGTGTGCTGAACTGCAGGGAATCGGAGAACGCGCTTGTGTAGTTCACCGCCCCGTGGGCTTCATGGAGTTGGGCATTCTCTCTCAAACTGCGTGTGGCCCCATCGCTGTACGTGTACGCATTTTGGGCTGCAATGCCTCCAACTGTAGCAACGAGGTCGTTGTTGGTGTAGGAGAAATCGAGCTTCTGGCTGTCTATCAGGGAGCGGTAATTGCGTGAGCTGCTTGCGCCATATGCTTGGGGAAGGAAGGATCCGTTCTCAAAGGTAAGGGCGAACGGCGTGTTGGTCATCTGTCCTTTCTTGGTGATGATGTTGACCATCCCCCCGATGGCATTGGTTCTTCCCAGGTTTCCCGGTCCGCTCTTCACTACCTCTATGCGCTCGATCATGGAGACTGGAATGCTGGAAAGGTCGACGGTCCCGTCATGGGCTGATGTGAGCAGCACGCCATCGAGGTAGATGAGATTCTTGGAAGAGGTGGTGCCACGAATCACAACGTTTTGTAGCGATCCCAAGCTTCCTACCGAGTTGAAGGAAACACCGATGGCTTTTCCTACAAGTTCTGCTGTTGTTTGGGCATTATAGACTGCTATCTGTTCTTTGGTAATGAAAGATACCGAGGATGCTGTGTTTGTTTCAGCTTCGGCAAGTGAAGTCTCAGCTATGAC
>JAAZAT010000249.1 GCA_012514185.1 Spirochaetales bacterium
ACCTTCTCAAAGCCAAGGGAGAGAAGCCTCCCAACGCTGATGATCAGCATCACCATGATGGTGGGCATGATGGAAGGGATGGTGACATAGAAAATCTGCTGGGTGCGGCTGGCACCGTCGATGGTGGCGGCTTCATACAACTCAGCCGGGATGGCTGTGATGGCGGCAAGATAGATGATCGCCGTCCAGCCGGTATACTGCCAGGTGTCCACCAGAATGTAGATGATGCGGAAAAAACGTGCCTCATTCATGAAGTAGAGAGCTTGCCTGCCGAACACTTGCTGGCGCAGCAGGTTGATGATGCCGCTCGATGGTGAAAGCAACTCCCCGAGAATGGCGATTACCACCACCGTTGAAATGAACCGGGGCATATAGGAGACGGTTTGCACCACTTTCTTGAATGGAAGCCAATGCACTTCGTTGAGCAGGATGGCGAAGAGGATGGGAATGGGAAAGTTCACCACCAGATTCAAGAGACTGAGGATCAAGGTATTGCGACAGGCCCGCCAGAAAGCCGGGTCCGACCAGAACCGTGCGAAGTAGGTCAAGCCCACCCACTCGGTTCCGAACGGCCCCATCCCGGGACGATAGCGTCGGAAGGCCAGGACGCTGCCAAGCATGGGAACATACTTGAACACCAAGAAATAGAGCAAGGGAAGTACCATCATGGCATAGAGTTGCCAATACCGTGCAAAGTACGATCTCCTTGAAATCTGTTTCTCCCGCTGCATCCAGACCCTCCAAACAATCCGTTACAAATTGGCGTTGTACAATTCGGTGAACTTCTCGATGCCAAGGCTCTTCATCTCCTTGACATAGGCATCCCAATCCTTCTCGATGCTCTTGCTGCCGGTCAGGAAAGCTGAATTCCAGCGCTCGAAGGCATCGGAGAGCGGAGTCTGCAGGGTGCCTGCCTCCTCGGCCATGCGGTCGTCGAACTTCGGCGTCGGAGGAATGGCCTGGATGACATCCCCCATTGCCTCAACCTCGGCGTTGATGCGTGCATAGTTCTCATCGTACTTGGTCATCTCGCGGGCGTTGACCCACACCATCTGCGTCACATCGCTGCCGCAGCCGTACTTGACCTGCAGGCTCTTGTAGATGCCTTCGCTGGACTTGCGGATCTCATCGACAAAGACTACCTTGCCGTTCTGCATGGTATAGGTCACCCCTTCAACACCAAGGCACCAGAGCTTGGCATTCTCCGCCGAGAAGAACATCTCGTCCACGGCTCGGACCAGCTGCTCGAAATCAGGACGTTTGGCCGTCTTGATCGGGAACAGGATTCCCGACCCTGTCTTGCTCTTGGGCTGGTGGTGGGCACCTGCAGGACCTGCGAGGGCAGGATACATCTGCAACTTGAAACCGGGAATCTTGCTGTTTGCAGTCACCCCGCCGATCTGGTCGTAGTAGGCATAGCTGGCCATGGCCTTGCCGGTGGCAAGCTTCTGGTTCCAGCGGTCGCCGTCGATGGGCTCGGCCATTTCAGGGTCGAGCAAGCCTTCGGCATAAAGCTTGTGCAGGTAGGTGATGTAGCTCTTGTATTGCTCGCTGATGGCTCCGGCGAAGTAGCGCTTGTTTGCATAGTCCCAGCTGAGGGTGTTGCTTCCGCTGGAGGAATTCTTGCCCAGGCTGATGCCCCAGGAAGGCATCGTCATGCGATACAGCACTCTCGGCCCTGCCAGGATGGTCAACGGATAGGAAGACGGATCGTGCTGCTTGAAGACCTTGAGCACCTGATACAAATCCTCAAACGTCTTGGGAGCGGCCAGGTTGTATTTTTTCAGCAGGTCCTCGCGCAAGATCAGGCCGCCGTCGTAGAACGGAACATCAAAGAGGGCGGGCAGGTAGTAGCGCTTGCCGTCCTTCAGCTTCAAGGCAGCCACATCGTCCTCAAGGCCGAATTCCTTGACGCGGGCATTGAAGTTCGGCGTCCATGCCTCATAATCACTGATGGGTACGATGGCACCGTTGAGCGACAGGGCTGCATTCTCCCCCTTGGTGGACTGATAGAGTATTACATCAGGGGCGTTGGTGCCGGTGTTGAGGGCCAATGACACCTTCGTCTGGTAATCCACGATGGGGATGACTTCAAATTCGACCTTGGCATTCACCCGTTTCTGGACTTCGGTGACTGTCAACCAATCGTGCTTGAACGGCAGTGTCGCATTGTCCGAATAGAAGGCGGAGAATGCAATCGGGCCGCTTGCGGTCTCCTTCACTCCCGCCCCAAAGAGCGAGAAGGAAAGCGAGACCAAAACCAAGAGAGCAACCAACAGGGTTTTCTTCATAGTGCCCCTCCTTTTGTATTAGAAACAACCGTAAAACGGTGATTTCGGACAACATCAGGTGCACAGTACATCGAGGGTGCAAGGAACAACAGGTGTACACCACCTCTATAGTATATGCACCAAATCAAGCAACTCGCAACAATATTTTTTACTGAAGATGGAAAACAAATTGAAATTTTTTTTCAATCAGAGTTCCAATTTACCCATGACTACACTATGCTTTGCGCCGGTCGCAGAAACCAGGGTATTCGACTTTCCCTCAAGCCGCCGCCAAGCCAGAAGGGCGAAGGCAACAGCCTCCTTGCTGTCACTGTCCCGACCGAAATCCTTCCAGGTGAAAATAGGAATTCCCAACTCCTTGAGCAGAGCATCCAAGATAGCCTGATTATGGCTCCCGCCTCCACCGACTACCAGGTAATCGAGACTGCCGTGATAAAACCTCTCTACGCCTCTCTTGACCGAGCGGGCGATGAAGTAGGTTGCCGTGGCCAGTACCTCAGTACAATCCAGCTGCCTGCTTTCAGCTTCCTTGAGAAGGCGCTGAACATACGCCTTGCCGTACAACTCCCTGCCGGTGGACTTGGGCAACGAGAGGGGGAGATAGGAATCACTCTGTTCCATCCACCCGAGAAACGATGCATCGACGGCCCCTTTGTGCGCCCACGCTCCCCCCTCATCATAGTGAAGCGAGTTGTTGCTGTAGTGAGAAACCAACTCATCGATGACCATATTCCCCACTCCGGTATCGAAAGCGAGCACCTCCTCGGGTTTGCAGTTTTTGGGCAAGATGGTTATATTCCCGATTCCCCCGATGTTCAACAGGGCAATGGACTTGTCGGGCTGCCTGAAGAGCAGGTATTCGGTATAGGGAACCAGAGGGGCTCCCTGCCCTCCGGCGGCAAGGTCGCGGCTTCGAAAATCACTGACCACCGGACACCCGAAAGCCTCGGCGAGGAAGCTGCTTTGGCCCAGCTGCAGCGTCGAGCGTATGCTGTGCCCCAAGTATTCAGCACTCTGGGGCACATGGTAGAAGGTGTGCCCGTGCGACCCGATCAGACAGATGTCAGCAGCCTGAACCCCGGCTTTCTCACAGACCTTGCGTGCAGCTTCCACAAAGAGGCGGCCCAGCAGGGCATCCATCAGGCACAGCTCCCGGCTGCCTCCCTCATCGCCCTGGGCGAGGGCCAGCAGGCGCGAGCGCACTTCCTCCTTGTAGGGGCAGGAGACGAAAGCAAGTTCCTCAAGAACGACAGCCTCCCCTTCCCCCTCAATACGCACCAAGGCGGCGTCGATGCCGTCTGCACTGGTCCCGCTCATAAGGCCGATGACCAGGCTCATGTTCTCGCTCCCAGAAAGTCCTTGTAAATACCTGGGGTGGATCCTTCGATCAGGGTTGCCCCGACACATTTCTCGTAGAAAGCAGCAGGTCCAACGCCGCCGATGATGGCATAGGCATACCCTTCATCGGCCATCGCCTCAAGGCTGCGCAGCAGCAAGGCTTTGCCGATGCCCTTTCCCTGCATGGCATCGAGCACCCTGGTGGGACCGAAAAAGTCCAGGGCCGTTGCATGATAGCAGGAATATCCGAGAATCTGCCTCTCCTTCACCGCAAGAAACAGTGAGATGGGATGGCGTGCAAAGCACACATCCGCCTCTCCTTGGGCACTGATGGAGGAGTGTTCACCTATCCAAGAGAGTACCCGAACCTTATCAG
>JAAZAT010000264.1 GCA_012514185.1 Spirochaetales bacterium
GAATAAAATCTTCGGAGAACAATCCAAGAATCCCGTACATGCTCTGAAGGATGTTTCCTTTGCTATTGAACCCGGTGAGCTCTTTTGTCTTCTCGGTCCCTCCGGGTGTGGAAAAACCACGTTACTACGCTCAACTGCGGGATTGGAGTCGATTACAGACGGTCAGATACTCTATGGAGATAAGGATATGACCCTTATTCCTCCTTTCAGAAGAAATATTGGCATGGTATTCCAAAGTTTTGCCCTTTATCCTCATATGAATATTTTCGAAAATGTAGCCTATGGGTTGCGTGTTCGCAAGACAGCGGATGACATCGTCAGGAAAAAAGTCACTGAAGTCATGGAGTTGGTCGGCTTGACCGAAGAGTTGAAGCGCAACCCCTCTCCCACCGGACTTTCCGGTGGACAGCAACAGCGTGTTGCAATCGCCCGGGCACTCGTATATGACCCGGATATATTGTTGCTTGATGAACCTCTTGCCAATTTGGATGCCAAGCTTCGCCGTTACATGAGGGCGGAGATTCGAAGAATACAGAAGGCCACCAACATTACCACCATCTTTGTCACGCATGACCAAGAGGAAGCAATGGCTATTGGGGACAGGCTTGCAGTGCTACGTAAAGGTGTGGTCGAACAAATCGGTTCGTCCAATGAGCTCTACACCAGGCCGAACAACGCGTTTGTGTCCAATTTCATCGGAAAAATGAACTTTTTTAATGCCAGGCTCACCGGTCAGGGAAAAGCCACCATTGAAGGGACGCGGACGACCATCACGATACGGTCGGAAAACATTCGGTTCAGTTCCAGCAAGACCGTCGCCAATGGTGAGCCGGTGCTGATCGGCGCACGGCCCGAACAGCTGGAAATCTGCAGGGAGCAGTTTGATGGTGGTATTCGGGGAACTGTACAGATCATCCAGCATCTCGGACAATTCGTACGATACGAGGTTGTCTTGGATGCCAGCATCAGCGACGCCTCCATGGAAATCGATATGCCCTATATGGTTGAAGGTGTTTTCGAGCGTGATTCAGTGTACGTAAAAGTGAAGGAAGGCTTGCCGTTCTTGTTCCTGCCGGAGGTTCGAAACTAATGAATACAAATACGTCCACGCCTCCAGTCAATAGAAAGGGGAGTGATGAGAAAAGCTTGAAGAAGTTTTTACAGAAAGATCTTACTCCCTATCTTGTGTTTGCTATTCCTCTTGCCTTTATGGCAATCTTCCTTGTGTATCCGATGGTGGTAACCATGCTCAGGGCATTCATGCCTTCGGGAAACAAGCTGCTTTTAGGTTCTTTCTCACTGCAGGGATTTACCAAGTTTTTTGAAAGCGCCATGTATCAGAAAGCATTGCTCAATTCGTTTATTGTGAGCCTTGCAGTAACATTCTTTTGTGTATTGATCGGAGTACCCATGGGTTACTTTGTCGCCCGTGTGAAAATGCCCTGCAAAAATCTGATGCTGAGTTTAGGAATCCTGCCGATCATCATGCCTTCCTTTGTGGGTGCTTTTACTTGGGTTATCCTATTAGGGAGACAAGGGGTTGTCCGCCACTTCCTCAATTTTGTGCTGTCGCCGCTTGGTATTGAAGTCCCGACCATCTACGGTATGTTCGGCATGATTCTCTGCATGACCTTGACTTATTATCCTTTCGTGTTCCAGCTGTCCTATGGCGCTTTTGCTTCAGCAAATTCGTTGTTGGAGGAAGCGGGCATGTTGATGGGGGCCGGTCGTTGGCACATCTTCAGAACCATTACCTTTCCCTTGATTCTCCCCAGCCTTGGTGCAGGTGCCCTGTTGGTGTTCGTGAGGGCAATCGGAAATTTCGGTATTCCAGCAATCATCGGCGGAGACAAATATGTACTTCCTACGTTGATCTACTTCCGGGTCAATGGTTTCTGGGATCTCAACGGAGCCGCCTCGATTGCTGTGGTCAATGTATTGATTACCGCCTTTGTGCTGTACCTGCAGAAGCGGGTGATCAACAGGCATGAGTATGAGACGATTTCAGCGACCCACTCGGAAATCAAGCTGCATGAAGGCAAGCCCATCAGGATCATTGCCGCCGTATACTGCATCATCATTTTAGTGGTATCGCTTTTGCCCCAGATCACCATCATCGTTATGTCATTCTTTGAGAAATGGGTGGGATTGTTCCCGGAAGGGTTTACTTTCAGGAACTATCTGCGTATTCCCAACTACTCGAGCAAGGAGCTCTTCAACACCTTCTACCTTTCTGTTCTGGCAACAGCATTGGCAGCGGTATTGGGAAGCCTTATAGCCTACATCACAGAAAGGAAGAAGCCCAAGGGGGCTGCCTTGCTTGACCTATCAATCATGGCTCCCTTCATTCTCCCCGGTACTGTTGTCTCCGTTGCCCTGCTTTCGGCTTTCAGCGGCAATAGTCTGATCAAGTTGACCGGCACCTATACCATCATCGTGATCTCCTACATGGTTCGTCGCACTCCCTATGTATACCGCTCGGTTGCGGCCAGCCTTTCGCAGTTGAATCCTTCTCTGGAGGAAGCATCAACAATCGCCGGGGCGAACTGGTTCTACACGTTCCGCAGAGTCAGCGTACCGCTCATCATGCCGGCAATCATCAGTGGGTCGATTCTCACCCTCACAACGTTGTTGCAGGAGTTGAGTACGACCATCCTGCTCTACAGCTCACGAACCAGGACGGTTCCCATTCAGATTTATGGTGCCGTAGCTGATGGCAAGCTTGGAGAAGCAAGTGCGCTCTCGGTCATCCTGTTGGTGGTTGTATTCGGAATCGTCTACCTGATGAATCGCAAGCAAGGAAAATCCATTGCTTCCAGTTTCAAAATGGGTTGACCCGTATTTCGGTACCGAAGGTGACTTCGGTACCGGGTTAGGACTTACTATGGACATCGATTTCTCATGGTACAAAGAGCATCTATTATCCCAGATTCTTCCATTTTGGGATTCGGCTTTTGATGATGCATACGGTGGAGTGTTCACGTGTTTCACGAATGATGGAAAGCATAAGGTTTCCGATGACAAGTTCACCTGGTCCCAAGGAAGAATGTTGTGGTGTCTTTCGTACCTTTTGGAACACCCTCATTGTTCTGAAGGCCTTGATGATGCGACGCGCATGCGCTACAGAAAACGATGCGATGCACTCTATCGCTTATTGAGCGAACATGCGCTTTTAAGCGGCGAGGATGAGGTCTGTGCTTTCTTGCTTGATCGTACGGGAGAGGCAAAACCATGCGTCTCCGATGGAGGAAAGTATGCAAGCATGTATGCCGACTGTTTTGTAATCATGGGTTTTTCCCGTTATGCCTTGCTTACCAAGCGAAAGGACATTGCCTTCGAGGCTCTTGGCATCTATAACAAAATGAAACGGGTTATGGCACGGGGTATCATCAGAACCGATCCCTACCCACTTCCGCCTGGCTCCACTGCACAATCGATTCCCATGATTATCTGCAACACAGCGCATGAGCTGGCAACGGTCCTTCGAGCGCTGGGAATGCCTGAAGCCTCCTATGTCCACAAGGAGACCCAAACGGCAGCACATTCTGTGCTTCAGGTTTTTGCGGAGAATCGCACCATGCAGATTCGTGAGGTGGTCTATCAAGAAGCCGGTAAGGAACATGAATTGCTGGCAAGGCATCGCAATCCCGGGCATGCAATTGAATGCATGTGGTTCTGTCTTGATGCTCTTGGTGACGAGTATGGTGAGGTTCTTTCTCCTTATGTATTATCATCGCTCGAACTAGGGTGGGATGAAGAGTGGGGAGGTTTACTGCGCTATGTGGATACCGATGGGGGAGAGCCGAAAGGTCAATGTGATGGTTCGGCATTCTCCCGACTCGTGGCATCCACATGGGATCTCAAACTCTGGTGGCCTCATGTGGAAGCACTCTATGCATGTGCACGTTTTTATAGGGTAACCAAGGATGAGCGTTTTGCTCTCTGGTATGAGCGTTTGAAACAGTATACCTATTCCACCTTTCCTTCCGACAAAGGAGAAGAGTGGATCCAGATTCGTACACGGATGGGGTTGCCCCAAGAGCGTATCGTCGCTCTTCCGGTGAAGGATCCCTACCATATACTTCGTATGCATCTGCTTATATTGAATATGAATGTAGAGTAATTCAAGGATATTGACCATGAAATATGAAGAGCTATCGGAAATTGGACGAAAAGCGCTGAACACGAGTATGTTCAAGGCATATGATATCAGAACAAAAAGTGCAGAACTCCATGCTCCATTGATGCTGCGTCTTGTCAAGGCCATCGGCCGGTACTTTATTGAAGTCTTGCAGGTGTCTTCTGTTGTTGTTGGAAGAGACGCAAGACTGGCTGCTCCACCATTACTCGAGCTTGCCATCGAAGTATTTGCTGACATGGGTTTGGATATTATGGTAAATCCATTGCAGATTTCCACCTGTCAGTTTTATTACAGTTGTATGCAAAACCCTCAATCGGCAGCAGTCATGTTCACAGCAAGCCACAATCCAGGCACATATATCGGGATGAAATTGATGGCCCCCGGCTTGCAGACCCTGGCAATGGGCAGCGGCCCCAAAGGAGGTATTACCTGCATCCGGGAATTCTATTGCGATGACTCCGACCAATGGTCCCCATCGAAGAAGAGGGGGGTGGTGAAGGTGCACCGTTATCTGGATGAATACATCTCATACTCCCTGAAACTGGCAGGGATTGAAAAAGGGTCTCTCAAGGGTGCTTCAATTTTAGTAGACTACCTGTGCGGGGCTGCAGGCACCGAGGTTACCGAGGCTCTGCAATACGCAGGTGCTGCAGTGCGTGCAAGGAATTTGATTCCAGATGGCCGATTTCCCGCCGGTGATCCGAACCCCATTATCGCACAAAGTATAAAGCCGACATGGGACATGATGAGAAATGGAGAATTTGATTTTGGATTCTGTTTTGATGGTGATGGTGATCGAATGGACATCATGACCAAGGAGGGTGAACAAATTACCCCTTCGTTCAACCTCTCAATCCTGATACCCCATATCAATGAGTTCTTCAAGAAAGTGCATGCTACAGGCTACTTTGGGAATTCACCATGGAATCCCCATATGTATTACGATGTGAAGGCAAATCCTCTCTCTGTCGTGTATCAAGCGAAGAGCGGCATTGGGGTTCATATCATTCGAAACGGACACTCCTTTATCAAGGAGGCACTTCGAAGGAACCTGAAGAAGCAGTATTTTGTGGCCAGTGAGGAATCCGCTCATTACTATATGAATTTTCCCTATAATCTGGACGACTTTTCTCAGGGCTTTGCCGCAACTGAAAACACGTTGTACTTCACCTTGCTCACTGCCAAAGTATGGGCTGCTTCTCCCGAGCTTTATATGCTAGCCCTTAAGCGGCAACAGAGTATTTTTAGAGAAAGGGAGTGGCCGTGCCATTTCTTCTCTGATGAGTACCTGGAACCGGTTGTTGCAGAAGTGGAAGACTTGTTTCGTAAACAAGGTCTCAAGGTTTTTACTGCAATGGAGGATGGAAGCAGTTTGGACGCGACACTCATGCGTCGCGGGCTTCCGGAGCACATTGATGTACAAACCGATCTAACCGGGGATTGGCTGCAAATAGCCCAACGCATCAGTCGTAGTGAGGAAGGAATGGCTCGCTGGGAAGTTGCTTCAAACAGCCAAAAGTGTTGTGAACAGGCGGTTGCCGACATTAGAAGCATTACTGATCGCTATGTAAACGCAAATCTAGCCATCTACGAATGAGCCAAGGAGGGCTTTGGTCGATGCAACTCTTTATCAATGCCAGTCTTATCTTGGAAGATAGGATTGAGGAAAACGGATATTTGGTGGAAGAGCAGGGGCGCATCCTTGCATTTGGACCGATGTCTGCTGCTCAA
>JAAZAT010000306.1 GCA_012514185.1 Spirochaetales bacterium
TGTGCAGGCTATTCACGGAATATTGTGCGTTCTTCCTGTGAGGATAAGGTTGCATTAGTCAGTGGAGGAGGCAGCGGTCACCTTCCATTGTTTATGGGCTATGTAGGTCAAGGGCTTTTAGACGGGTGTGCTGTCGGCGGTGTTTTTCAGAGTCCAAGTGCCGACCAAATTTATGAGATAACAAAGCATGTCGATTCCAAGAAGGGTGTTGTTTACATTTATGGGAATTATAGCGGCGATATCATGAATTTCGAAATGGCTGGTGAGATGGCTGAGATGGATGATATCCGGACCGCCCATGTGGTTGGTAATGATGATGTTGCTTCTGCCCCGAAGGGCGAGGAACATAAACGTCGGGGTGTTGCTGGTATCTTTTTTATCTATAAGACTGCCGGAGCAGCTGCCGAACAAGGGGCTTCCTTCGAGGAGGTCGTTCGTATCGCAGAGAAGACGAAAATGCAAGTACGTACAATGGGTGTGGCTCTTTCTCCTTGCATTATTCCTGAAGTTGGGAAAGCTTCTTTCAGCATCGGGGACAATGAAATGGAAATCGGCATGGGCATTCATGGAGAGCCGGGCATCCATCGATCTACGCTCCAGCCAGCTGATTTGGTTGTTGACCAGATGATGGATAAAATCCTCTCTGATTTGCCTCTCTCTCCAGGAGATGAAGTATCTGTATTGGTTAATGGCTTGGGAGCTACTCCGAAAGAGGAGCTGTACATTGTTTATCGAAAGATCGCACAGATTTTAAAGCAAAAGCAGGTCTCTGTATTTCATGTCTATGTAGGGGAATTCGCTACAAGCATGGAAATGGTTGGTTTCTCGATTTCATTGTGCAAACTCGACGCTGAATTGAAGGGCCTTCTTTCGATTGCTGCAAAGACTCCATTTTTTGAGCAAGCTGCGCTCCAAGGATAAAGGACTATATATGAAAACTTTAAAAGAAAGATTTCAATCATGTGATTTGATAACTGGTATGCATATTTGTCTCTCTGATCCAGCTGTTACAGAACTGTGTGCCAACATTGGATATGATTTTCTCTGGGTAGAAACTGAGCACTCCCCGATGGATTACCAGAATGTACTGATGAATCTGATCGCTGCAAAGGCCGGAGGAACTCCTGCCATCGTGAGGATTCCTTGGAATGATGCCGTATTAGCAAAGCGAGTCCTTGAAATGGGTCCGGATGGAATCATTTTCCCGATGGTAAGTTCCAAGGAGGAGTGTGATAGAGCTATCGCTGCAACCTTGTATCCTCCATTGGGCAACCGTGGATTTGGTCCCCAGCGAGCAGTTGGCTATGGATTGAAAAGTGCAGACGAATACGTCAAGAAAACAAGTTTGGATATGATTCGCATCATCCAGGTTGAGACAGAGCACTGTATAGAGTATGAACTGGACAAAATGCTCGATAATCCATGGATTGATTGCGTAATGCTTGGGCCTTGTGATTTGGCTGCTTCCATCGGGAAACTCCCTGATATCACTTGCAGTGAATCAGTCCGGTTGCAGGATAAAGCTTTGAGCAAGATTCGAAAAGCAGGTAAAAGTGCAGGAACCTCAATAGGCAGCACTGATCAACGATGGATTAGATCCTGGTTCGATCGTGGTGCAAATGTAATAAGTTGTGGTACTGAAACCGCTCATATCATAAATGGTGCAAGAAACACACTTCAGATGATCAAGGGTGAATTATTGACATCTGATGAGGGTGGAATGGTATGACAAATCGGAAAAAGGCTTTGCTTACAACCCTGCAGGCAACAAAATTGGTTTGTGTCATACGAATCAGAAATAGTGAGAGTCTAGTACCTGTAATGGAGGCTTTGTATCGAGGAGGTGTAAAAATTATTGAGATTACCTCGACAACACCTAGTTTTGACTTGCAGATCCGAGCTATACGCGAAGCTTTTTCTTCAAGACCTGATTGTTTTGTGGGCGCTGGGACTATCCTCACAAAGAACCAAGCTGATCTTGCAGCACAGGCAGGAGCCGATTTCTTGGTAAGCCCGGTTTTCGATGAGGAGGTTTTCAACCATTGCAAGTCTTTAGGATTGCCTGTGATGCCAGGTTGTATGACTCCTTCGGAATCATATAGGGCATGGAAGGCTGGTGCCGATGTCGTGAAAGCTTTCCCTGGTCTAGTTTGTACTCCGCAATGGTTTTCCGACATCCGTGGGCCTTTACCCATGATTCCAATGATGCCGACCGGGAATGTAAACGAAATTACTGCACCTCAATATATCAA
>JAAZAT010000219.1 GCA_012514185.1 Spirochaetales bacterium
ATGCGCAGCAAGGATGTATATGTACGTTATTCAGTGTCTAAAGAATAAGGAGAATAAGTTATGAATAGAGATTATCAAAATTATAATTTATACGATCTCGCCTCGAATGTGGGCGATTTCAAGATGCTGCTGGACACTGTAAACAACAAATACAACCAGGCACTGTGGAAACAATTCACAACTGTACTTCCCGCATCAAATAGCCATAGATTTTCGGCTATCGTAGAAGAAACCAACGTTATCGTAAAAGCATCACCGCTCGGATCAATGGGTAAAAAGCCCCTGCGTTCCTTTGAAGGTGGAGAGGCTTACGGAGACTCCATACATAAAATAGGTCACGGGTTCAAACTGGATCAGTCTGACCTGAACCACATCAAGGAGTTGAATCTCGTAAACTACGATCTTGGATATGAGATGGTCAAGAAATACATGGGACGTGCTGAAGCCATCGTTGGTGGCTTCCATACTGCATGGAACTCATGGGTATTCGAAGCTCTCTCCGATCAGCAAATCACTCTAAAACCGCAAGGACATGAAAGGGGCTTCACCGTAGACCTTCGCACTCCAGAAGCCAACAAACTCGTGGCATCCACGGCTGCATGGTTCGGAGACGGAGAATATGACATCATCAAAGACCTGAAGCGCATGAACGCCCTGGCCGATGATGACAGTGTCGGTATGCCTTCCAATAGGGTATACCTGTGCTCCAAAACACTGTATGACAAAATCATCGCCGATGCTGGTGTTATAGCCGCAATCAAGGCATACATGATCTTGTCAAGTGATGACCTGCAATTAAATGACAGGTATATCAGGCAGCAGTTGTCCGTGGCTTTTGACCTGCCGCCTATCGTACCCATTGACGAGAAGTCCAGGATTGAAATCGACGGTGTGCCTACCGTAGACAACGCTTCCTTCAACGACAAAAAGATCGTGCTTGTTCCCGTTTCGCAGCTCTTCAATATGCACAACAGCCCGTCTGACTACTCGCAGGACAGCAACCCGAACACCATTAAATCCGCCTTTGAGGGTGGGCTTATCGGTGCCATACAGCTGTATGAGTCCGATCCTTTCTCTGTAATAACCAACATGGAGTCATGGTCGTTTATCAGCTACAAAAATCCCAAGTGGGTCGTATCCCTTGACACCAACTCTACTTCCGAATAACAATTAAAACTAACCGGTATGGCAACGATGACAATAGAACAGTACCTTCAGGTATTACCTAATTTCACATTCCCTGCGGACTTTATAAAAAAGGCTATGGGGTTAAACGGCATACCGGAAGGTTCTGATGCGTTTCAAAACAAGGAAGGATGGGAGAAGAAGCGGGATTTAGCAGAAGCCATGATGTGGGAATTTGCTTGTGGGCTTGTATCAAGCATCTCAGGCGGAAAGAAACAGATTGGCAACAGGGCTATAACCTACGCTGCGATACAGGCAACATCCATGGACAGGGCAAATTGGACAGCACGTGCCAATGCGCTTAAGAAGAAGTGGGGAGTTGCTGTAACCCCATCCGATGCAGGTAAAATAAGGGATGCGTCCTTTTTATGGGGAGCATCATATAACGAATAAAAACTATGAGTGAGTTAAACTTTTATCCAGACAACTGCGTTTTGAAACGCGCAACGGGTACTGTTGATGCTCACGGAGATGAGGTCTTTGACTTATTGTATGAAGGTGAATGCGGGTTGCAGTTCCCGTCTGGTGGAGCAACGTCTCTTCAAGGCGGGATATTGCAATCTTATCCGGCTCTCATGATACCCGCAACTGACATATTGCTGAAGCAGAATGACACGATACTCATAACCATGGACTATGGTCGTGAATTGAGGGGCACTGTGGAGCAGTACGATGTTGTGGCGTATGATGATGAGTTGGCTGGTGCAACGATATGGCTTGACTCTGTAATTGATACGATGGAAGAATGATAGCAACAAACCTAAGTCAATACAACACCCGTAACAGGCGGCTTTTTGAAAAGGGGCTGACAATGTACATTGATACTGTGGTGGAAAACGAGATCGACCGTGTTTTCAACCGCGTCATCGATAGGGTGTATACTTGGCTTGATGGGTATGAGCGTGAATGGAAATCCCGTACCTTTAACCTATATGACAGTATAGGGTTCGGGAAATATAAACATGGCGTGCTATGGAGATTCTATCAAGACAAGGGCAGAAGGGCAACGGAAGATAAGAACCTATGGATAGCCAAGGGTACCGTGGTTGCGATAAACGGCTTCGAACTATTACAGGCAGCTATTGGCAGCAAGGAGGGTGCTGGGTTCGCAGAATATTCTCTTGTACTTTTTGCAGCTGTTCCATATGCCGAGTGGGTTGAACTATCACTTGGAGATGGCGGAAGCAACAAGATAGGAAAAGGGTGGTGGAGTAATGGCATAGTACCTTATACTCGGAAGGTGTTCCAAGAGGAGGCGCATAAACATATTGAATCTATTTAATGATGAATATAAGCGAAGTAATACCGGAATTAGCGTTTAAGTCCTTTTTGGAGGACAACGACATCACAGGCATTTATCATGCCGGGATACCGACATCGGGAGTGCTTAGCGAGTTCATTACCATATCATTAAATGGGAACATAAACTCACAGTCGGAAGATGGCAGCATATTGCAATGCACACTTATGGTAGGAGCATATGTGAAACTGCTGACAAACGGGACAGTGAATTTTGTAAAGGAGAAGATTGTTATGAGCAAATTTTCCGAGCTATTCCCAGCGGAATACACCTACGAAGGCATCACCTATACATTTAGACCAGACCTTAGAAACTTAGTGTATAGTGGAAGAAACCTGTATTCAGGCTATTCCACAAAAGCACTAAACATACAAGTAACTATTAATTAACATTTTTAAATTTTTATATTATGGCTTTAGTTATTGCACAATTAGATGGAAGTGCGAGCTTTTTCAAAGGCTATTCCACCGGGATCATATTTGATGCTCTCGCTGGCTCGGAGACTAACCTCGGAGATTTGGATACCCCTAAATGGATTGGCTCTATTTTCCAAGGATCGACTTCGTGGACAGGAGAAGCTCCCACTATGACACCACACCGCAATGAGGATGGGAACAGTGTTTACACTTTCGCATCCGGCGGATCTTCCAGTTTGACACTGGATATTATGTCCACAGCAGACACAATCATAACGACATTCCTGAAAGGTACCGAAATCAAAAACGCAGACGTGGGCGACCCCACATGGATTGCCAGTGCAGCGTCTAGCACCGTTTCCGCCATTGGATGGGGAGACCAACTTCCCGTTATTGAGCGTCCTTTCGCATTGGTGAACGATCTGGATAATCAGATTCTACTGTTCCCCAAAGCCCTTATTGCCGCAGCTATCGTAAACAACGACCGCGCATTGCATGTACGTCTGAACATCAACGCCCAAGAACTCCCATCCTCAATGACCTATCTGAAACCCGTCATGTTGGTTCGCGGACTGCTTGAACTTGGCGATATCACTACGTAGGATTTACTTAGTACCAAATTAAAAGGGGGTAGGGTATGTATTGCCCCGCCCCTTTTTTATTTATTAATTATATAACATAGTTGTTACATTATGGAATCAACAAAGAAAGCACCGAACGAAAAAGGCGCATCATTAGCGGCACAACTCAAGTTGAGGGAGATTGCCGAAAACAAAAAAATGAGCATAACGCTCGGAAAAAGAACTTATAAAGTACACAGACTGGGCAACTGGACTTCCACAAAGATTACCGAACTTATGTGGAAATCGCAGATATTAGTAAAGGAAGGCTCCAATATGGAGATAAATATGGACGCGTTGATAAACAACCGCACCGTTGTACCACGAGTATTGTCATATGCCATATTGAAATATCCGTGGAAAATACGGCTGTTCCATTGGTGGACATGGCGTAGGATAAACAGGGATTACACGCAGGAACAATATAAAGAAGCCCTGAGTAAGATATTTAGTTATGGTATGGACTTGGATTTTTATTTGTCGAATTTGACATTCCTTCTGCAAGCTGCGATGCCGGAGATGATGATGGCAAAGGAGACTATTTCGAGTATCGCAGCAAAACAAAGCTCGGAGCAGAAAACGACATCATCATCGCGCTCTACGGGCAAGTCTCAAGGTATACCGAAAGAAAATACCGACACGAAGACAGCATCGTCAAGCAAACCATAATGCTTGCCGATAAGAGCGGATTGAGGAAGAGGGGGGAATACAAATTCCCGTCACAGTTGAATGTGATGCCGATGTCGGATGAGGCCGTAGCTAAAATGTGGGCAAGGTTTGTGCCACGCAAACAAAAGCCCGCCGATATTGACAATAAACCAACCCCGGCTGTAACGGCGGGGGAATAGATATATGTGTTTAACACGTTATTAATAATTGCATAATGGAAGATAATAAATTAGTTTACCCAGTTGGGTTTGACCTTGAAAAGGGTAGAAAAGAGGTTGTTAAGGTTTTTGACGAAATGCAGGGGCATATCGAAAAAATCACCAAAAAGATTAATGCATCGTCTGGCAAGAACATCAAGGTTGGTGAGATAAAGAAGCAACTTTCTATCTTAAAGGCTACCGTAGATGCGGCAGCAAAGGGTTATGCAGGGTTGGCAAGTGCGCAAGGGAAAGCGGCCGTGGCTTCCGAGAAGGTGACACAGCAACAGAACAGGACGGCCATATCCGCCAAAAATCTTGAATCAGCGACTTATCGAGCAGAGGCAGCAAAACTCCGACTTGCGAATACGCAAAATAAGGTAAACGCCGGCTTTAAGACACAGTCCCGTCTAATGACGCAGCTCACCTCACAGATCGGGA
>JAAZAT010000196.1 GCA_012514185.1 Spirochaetales bacterium
ATCGCCAAGTGGCTGATCAAGAACTGCTCGGTCTTGATATTCGACGAACCGACGCGCGGCATCGATGTCGGAGCGAAGAGCGAAATCTACCACCTTATGAACGACCTGGTCAAGGAAGGCAAGTCCATCATTATGATCAGCAGTGAACTGAACGAAATTCTTCGGATGAGCGATCGCATCGCAGTCATGTGCGAAGGAAAGCTCACCGGAATTCTCAATATTGAAGAGGCAACCCAGGAACGCATCATGGCCTTGGCTACCCAACGAGGATAGGAGTGACCATCTATGAAATTGACAGATACCAATAAACTCAGGGAGAAACGAGGGGTGAATCTACAGAAACTGCTTGCACCCTTGGCTCTCGTCATCGTCTATGCATTCTTCGCCCTGTTCGGAAGAAACTTCTTCTCCTACACCACGCTGGTCAACATCCTCGACTCCTCCTACTACATCGGCTTCATCGCCATCGGGGTAACGTTCGTCATCATCACCGGCGGCATCGACCTCTCCTGTGGAACCATCATGATGGCATCCACCATCATTGGAGGAACAGCCTACAAGACATGGGGCTGGCCGATGTGGCTCTCGCTGTTGCTCATCCTCCTGGTTTCCACCAGCTTCGGCTTGTTCAACGGAATTCTTGTCAGCCGCCTGAAGCTCCCTCCGTTCATCGCCACCCTCGGAACGATGATGATCAGCCTCGGGACCGGCTCGATCGTTTCCAACGTCCGCAGTGCCACCTTCCCTGCCCGTGGAGCAGCTGACAGCTGGTTCAAAGGTATTTTCAAGTACATCGCCCCCAATAATGCCAGCTACCCCACCGGAGCCTTGGTTCTCTTCGGCACTGCCTTCATCGCCTACATCATCCTCACCCGCACAAAGATGGGCCGCTACATCTTCGCCGTTGGCTCGAACAAGGAAGCGGCACGCCTGTCCGGTGTAGATGTAGCCAAGTGGGAGATGATGGCCTATGTGATCAGCGGCTTTTTGGCAGGTGTGGGCGGTATCGCCTTCGCAGCTGTCTACACCACGGTCATGCCGGCCCAAGGCCAGGGCTTCGAGCTCTACGCCATTGCAGGAACGGTCATCGGAGGAACAAGCCTCAGCGGCGGTGCAGGTTCGGTGCTCGGCACCATGATAGGTGTGTACATCATGAGCGTACTGCGGGCGGGGCTGCCTTCAATGAACCTCCAGGCACAGTATCAGACATTCTTTACCGGCATTGTTGTTCTTGGAGCAGTCTTGCTGGACATCTATCGAACCAAGAAAGCTACCGAAGTGCGGATCCTCACTGCAAGTGATCGCTACCGACAGGAGATGCTGCTCAAGATCAGCCAGGTACAGGGAGAAGAAGCTGCTGTTCTGAAAGCAGAGATGAACAAAGAGTATCGCAGACTCAGACATGAAGAAAAAGTGCAACGGAATCTGTTGCGCAAACAAGAGAAGGATTTTGAGAAATCATAAACGGAAGATTATCCGGACTCGTATGAATCCGGAGGAAAAATAGGAGGGTTATTATGAAGAGAACCTTAGTCGTTCTATTGGTTCTGGTTGTACTCGCTTCAGCAACTGTATTCGCCCAAGGCGTGCAGG
>JAAZAT010000277.1 GCA_012514185.1 Spirochaetales bacterium
ACCAGTCCTACTTCCTCTACCGCCTCAACCAAGAGCAGCTTGCTAGAACCCTTTTCCCCCTTGGTGGAATGACCAAGGAGGACGTGCGGAAAATCGATGTTGCACAAGGATTTCACAAGGTGTACCAAGAGGAGAGCCAGGACTTCTACGATGGTAATTACACCGACTTGCTCGATATCACCGACCGTCAGGGAAACATCGTCAACAAGAGAGGGGAAGTGCTCGGTCGGCATGAAGGCATCTGGCACTATACCATCGGCCAGCGCAAGGGTTTGGGAATAGCTGCCGAGAGACCTCTCTATGTACTGGAGCTGAGAGCCGATACCAACGAAGTGGTCGTAGGATTTTTAGAGGACACCCTGCAGAGCACCGTAACCGCCTCCGATGTTGTTTGGTCTAAAGTTCCTTCTCTTGAAGGCGAGGTTCTTGTGCAGGCAAAAATTCGATCCACAGGCTATGCCACAGAGGCAAGTGCCCGCCAGAATCCCGATGGGACCATCACGGCAATCTTCAGCGATGAAGTCAAGGCTGCCACAGTCGGTCAGTCGCTGGTGCTCTATGACGGGCAAGCCATACTCTGTGGAGGCATCATCGAGCAAGCCTTCTGAGTGTTGCCCACCTTCTTGTTTCAGTCTATGATGAGGTGACAAGGAGAGAGCAATGCGAGTCATCATCCAAAACGATTATGAGAATCTGTCCCTCTGGGCTGCACGGTATATTGCCAATAGAATCAGAGCCTTTGAACCGAATGCAAATCGACCATTTGTCCTTGGACTTCCCACAGGATCGTCTCCGCTGGGAACCTATGCCGAGCTGATCAGGCTCAATAGGGAAGGGTATGTCTCCTTTGCCGATGTCGTCACCTTCAATATGGACGAGTATGTCGGCCTTGAGCGCGACCACGAGCAGAGCTACTACACATTCATGTGGAAGAACTTTTTCAACCACATTGACATCAAGGCTGAGAATGTGCACATCCTCGATGGAACAGCCAAGGACCTGCAAGAGGAGTGCCGCTTGTATGAAGAGGCCATCGCCGCATTCGGGGGAATAGAGTTGTTTCTTGGCGGTATCGGTGCAGACGGTCACATCGCCTTCAACGAACCCTTCTCCAGCCTTTCCAGCCGGACCCGCATCAAGAGCTTGACGTACGACACCAAGGTCATGAACAGCCGGTTCTTTGACCACGACCTGAACAAGGTCCCTTCCCAAGCCTTGACCGTAGGAGTAAAGACGGTCACCGACAGCCGCGAGGTCATCATCCTGGTCAACGGCCACAACAAAGCCCGTGCCTTGCAGGCAACCATCGAGGGAGGCGTCAGCCAGAGCTGGACATGCAGTGCCCTCCAACTCCATCCCAAGGCCGTCATCGTGTGCGATGAAGCGGCCTGTGGTGAACTGAAGGTGGATACCTACAAGTACTTCAAGGACATTGAGAGCGAGAATCTTTCGGTTGCAGCGATGCTTAAGTAGGGATACAGAGAACAGGCTCAGAAGTAAACGCTGAGCCTGTGTTTCGCCAGAATGCTGTGTATTTTCAAAAATAGCAAAGGGATGCAGCTTGGACAAGAAACAGCGGATTTTTGGATTCTGTATAGTTTAGGCAATCATCAAAACAAAGCAGGGTACTGAAAAGTAGACACGGAGAAAATTCAATGAAACCAAAACTCATAAAGAATAATCATGATTATGAGATGGCGCTGAAGCATGTAGAGTCTCTGATGGATGCCCCTGAATCGACAGCTATCAACGAAGAGATTGAGGTGTTCACTTCGTTGATCTCGTCCTATGAGGAGAAGGCTTTCTCTGTTGATCTCCCAGACCCGATTGATACGATTTTGTTCGCAATGGATCAAGGAAGTCTCACAAGAAAAGATCTCATTCCAATTCTTGGAAGTCAGGAAACAGTATCTGAGATTTTGGATAGAAAACGGCCTCTCAATCGTTCCATGACCAGAAAACTGTATGAAAAACTACATATTTAGAAAAGAGCTGGATATCAGAGCCTGTCTTCTTTGCGTAATCCCATCTCTACGGCAACCTTGATCGCCAACTGTGGCTTGTCGGTCATGATTGAGTCCACTCCAAGGCTGTACAACCTATGCATCTCTGATTCGTCGTTGATGGTCCACACCTGAATGATTGCACCCCGTGCGTGCATCACCTCGACAAAGTCCTTGGTGATGACTTCGATGCCCCATTGGCGTGTCGGTATCTGGAAGATCACCTTCGACCTGGCAGTCGTCCTTTTGGGCAGGAGATGCAGTTTTTGCAGTGCGAGCAAGGGTATCACTTCTGCTGTGGTGATGCTGGTCTGGATTCTTGGTTCACGTTTTCTGAGAAGTTTCAGATTAGAGAGATGGAACGAGGCGGCAACCACGCGCCGGGTTGCATGTTCGTCCTTGATCACCTGGATGAATGCATCGACAATTGCCGGGCCTTTACTCTTCAAGTCGACATTGAAACACATGGCAGGACAGCTATTCAGAGCCTCCTTGAGGGTGCATAGCTGCACGCCCTTGCCCCTGAACGGAAACGTTTTTCCCCCATCGGCGGTGAAGGTGTAACCGGCATCGAGGGCCTTCAGCTCCTCAAGCGTATGCTCTTCCACCCGGCCGCTGCCGTTGGTGTTGCGGTCGAGGGTGGGATCGTGCCAGATTACCAGCTGGCCGTCCCTGCTCAGATGGACATCGGTCTCAATTACATCAACACCCATTGTGCAGGCACTTTCAAAGGCCGGCAGCGTGTTTTCGGGAAAGTGGGCGCTGTCGCCTCGGTGGGCGACCACGCGGGGCATGGGATCGAAGAAAGACTTAAACATCGTCTTCACTCTCCTTGAAAGCCTTGATGCGGGACATCTTCACAAAGACCTTTTCCATTTTCTGGATTTCGCTCTCGGTCAGACCGGCACGGACGAACACATCCCTGAGAAACCTGAAAGTCCATAGCTGTTCCTGGGCTAATTTAAAATAGCCGATGCCGTCGAGTGCTTCACACGAGGCGAGGGCTGCCTTTTCACACCGAGCCTGGGTCACAGGATTTGCTTCCACCGGATACGTCTTGATGGTATCGAAGAGTGTGTAGGTGATGATCTGAACAGCTTGGGAGAGGTTGAGAGAGGGGAACTGGTCGCTGGTGGGTATGGTTACCACCTGGGTGCATTCAGCGACCTCGTCATCGGTCAAGCCGTCCGA
>JAAZAT010000292.1 GCA_012514185.1 Spirochaetales bacterium
CTGATACATCATCGACTCGCTGATCGCGAGTCCCAGTTTGTCCTGAAGGAACCTGAACTCGACCCTATGGGCCAAGAACATCTTGATGCCGTCTCCCAAAAGGTCCTGGGCGTTGGCTCCTGCATTAATGATCGTGTATATCTGGGGATGGGTGTAGAACGAGGAGAGCAGGGTGTACTTGAAGCGGTCGAAGCCGGTGGTAAAGCGTCCGAACTGCTGGTATGGCATGGTGTTGCTGACCATCAGGTTTCCGCTCTTGCCCGCTCCCCAGCTCAGCTTGTCCCTTCCCACCTGCAGGTTCCAATGCTCCGAGCCCAGGCTGACAAAGGCGCGGTAGGGAAAGTTGAGGTCGATGGTATTAAGTGCATTCGGTGCGACCATGATGATGTTGGTGGTGAAAGGTGATTTTCCATAGAGCGTATTTGGCTGTCCGTTGGGTAACCTTGTTTCAAATTGATCCAACACACCGAAATTATTCATCAGCGAGAGCTCGAAATAGCTGTAGAAGGAGTTAACGGGCCAGGTTTCGAAGGAGAGTGTTCCCAGGCTCTTTCTTTCTCCATAGCCATACGTCCAATCCTGTTCTGCATTGAAATCGGAGGTATTGGTGTGGGCATACAGCTCGCCTGTCAGCGTGAGGTCCATATCGTAGCCGAGGTTTCCAGCTTGCTTCCTGTTCGGTTCGAGTTCTTCCAGGATTGCCTCATACAATACTCTTTCTGCATGGCTTGCGAGCTTGGTTCTATCGATGCGCTCCAGCAGTCTCTTGGCCTCATCCTCATTGTAGGGAAGGGAGGTGGAAGGCAGTGCTTTCCCCTGAAGGATGTAGAGGGTGGCCAGATTGCGGTACAGGGGGCTGTCCAGAGGATGGACTTTCTGAAGATTGCCTGCAAACAAGGATGCTTCCAGGGTGAGGACGATGCAGAGGACTATGGTGGATTTGCTACGCATAACCGACTCCTTTGGTATGATATCCATGGGTTGTACCGTACCACAGGAGACTGTGTTTGTCAGCTTTCTTTTTGATTTCTTGTCAAGAAAAGCACCAAGGCAAGGCTGATGCATAGCTGTCCGAGGTCGTACACCGTTCCGATCGGCCTGCTTGTCTCCAGCAGCGGAAGGCTGGGAAGGGATGATGATGGGCTGTTGCAGACCAGGGCGATGAAGAGGTTGTTCGCCGCATGGATCGCCAGCGCGGTTTCAAACCCTTTGTACTTCATGCACATATAGGTGACCACAAAGCCGAAGAGTGCGTAGTAGAGGACGACCACCAGGCGGTTTGAGGCGATTGCCACCTCACGGTTGCCGAGGTGGGGGAGAGCGAACAGCAGTGCAGAGATCAGGCTGGTGACGATCTGCATGATCGCCGTGGTGTCCAAACGATTCCCGTTGATGGTTCTCACCGGGAGCATGCGGAATACCAGTTCCTCGATGCTGGTCTGCAGGGGAGTAAAGAGAAGAACCAAGGGCAGCAGCAACAGGTAGGCCGAAATCGACGAGTTGTCCATCGGTTGGTAGAAGTGGGGATTGCGCCACACATCGATGATCAGAAAGAGGGTGGCGGAGGCAAAGTAGATGAGAAATGACTTGATGAACAGCGAGGTCTGGAAAGCGGGGTGATCGGTTATAAGGCTTCTCAGCGGCTGTTTGAGCAGGAGCTTTCGTGCTGCAAGAAAACCTCCCGCCATTGCAAGAAACGGGGCATTGGCCGTGAGGTAGGGGTTTCCGAGCGGCTCGATCATGCGGGCAAGCAAAGGTCCCAGCAACAGCCAGGCAAGTACCGAAAGAACCATGGAAAGAGCAAACGCGAGAGGCCTTGGTTCATAGGTATGGGAAGCGTTGTCGCAATTTCGTTGATTTTTCACTGCTTTTTCCATCACACAGGCTCATCCTACACACAATCATGATATACTGCAATGCATGGTGAGCAGTAAACGTTCCTATGTAGAACAAGCATTTGATGAAGGATTTGTGTGTGTATTTCCCACCGAGGCGGCGGCCCGTTCGTATCTGGTTGACTATGCCTTGCACAGTAGAAACCAGGCAATTCTTTCAGACCGTGCCATCTCCTTCGATACCTTTCGAGCAATGTTCCTTCAACGGGAAGCAGATCTTGCCCCTTCGAATTCCCTGATCAGGAGTCTGTTCGTGCACCAGGTGCTCGAGCAGGGCCTGCCGCTGACCAGCCTGATGAATCCCCTCTACCCGGAGGCACGCAATCGCTTTCTCAGCTATATCGCTTCGATTCTTCCCTCATTGAAACAGGCCTGTGATGAAGAAGTCCTGAGCCGGCTCGAGCCGGACATGCAGCGGGACCTGATTCTGCTCTACCAGCAGTACCAACAATTTCTTGCCGGGAACGCACTGTTCGAGCCGCGGTATGCCGAGCCCTCCCTTCCGCCCGATTGGGATGACTCACAACGCTATTGCATCCTTTTCTGTGACACGATCAGCGGCTCGGAAGCCCTGTATGCTTCCCTGGGAGAGCCCTCGTGGCTCTGCATGCGCCCGACACCGGCGACAGACCTCCCCGTCATGGAGGTGTTCGGCAATCATGTGATGGAGATACGCACGACCCTGCGCAGGATCCGCAGCCTGCTCGCCCGAGATGTCCCTGCACACTCGATTGTCATCGGGTGCGCCGAATCGCACATCCTGCTGCCCGTGCTGCAGGAGGAGGCAGCCT
The DNA here is from genome assembly GCA_012514185.1 of Spirochaetales bacterium. Classification (GTDB taxonomy): domain Bacteria; phylum Spirochaetota; class Spirochaetia; order Sphaerochaetales; family Sphaerochaetaceae; genus Sphaerochaeta. The sequence goes on from JAAZAT010000292.1 coordinate 2,687, forward strand.
TGTACGATATCCCGCTGGTCATCCGGGAAGGCAGGCAAGCCCTCCAGTATCCCAGCGGCAGGTTCCTGAGCGGTCTGCAAGAGGTGTACGACGACCAGTTCAGCTTGGAAAGCCTGAAATCCCTGTTGCTCGATCCCGGCATTCCGTATAAGGACCAGGCCCTGCATCACCGCTTCCTCGCACGAGCTATAGACAAGTCGATCGTCCATGGTTCGCTCAAGATGAAAGACCAGTTCACAGAGATGCTGAAAGACTCAGAGTTGCGCTCTTGGTATCGCTCCCTCAAACAAAGCATTGTTGATATTGTGACAGCAAGCGACATAGAGATGCTCAGGCGAAAACTCAATCATTTCCAGGACACCTATTTCAGAGCCGAGCAGTGGAGGGGGACCGAGGATGAGGACGTATACTCCTTCTGCCTCGATGCCATCGACCATATCAAGGCTGCGATGGAGAAATGCAGCCTATCCACCTATCCGAATATCTTCTCCTATCTGCTCTCCTATCTGCAGACGAAGCTCTACGTCCCCCAACAACACACAGAGGGCATCGCCGTCTATGCCTGGCCCCAGGCAGCCCCCCTGATCGCCGACCACCTCTTTGTCATCGGGCTCGACGGTGAGGCGGCGGCCACCATCGAGCGGCCGCTGGCCTTCCTTCCCGCCCAGATCGATGAAGAGGTTCGGCGGCAGGTCGACACCACCAAGGCAACCTTGCTCTGTGCCTGCATGGGGGATGGATCGGTGACGCTGAGTTGCCACAGCATGCGCTACGAAGGTCACTTGCTGCCGCCATCGCTGTTTCTGGAGGAGGATGCGCTGCTTTATCACAGCCAGAGCCCGAACCTCTGTGAAGATCCCTACCTGGCGGAACTGGAGCTGTACAACAAGAAGCGGGAGGGCGCTGCTTCAGCGCTGCCGAGCCAGGAAAGGTTCTTCCTGCAGGCCCGCAAGACCTCCCTTCTTTTGCGCAGGGACGATTATACCCGCCACCCGATTCCCAAGAACTTGGTGTCGCAGTTTAAAGAGGTGCACAGCGGCAGAGCAATACTTGAATTGTCTCCCACGAAGATTGATCTCTTTGACCGGTGCCCCTACGCGTTTCTTGCCCATTATTTGTACAAGGTCACCAAGGAAGAGTACGACGTAGAGCGCGTCGACCACCTGATGATCGGCAACCTGCTGCATCTGGTCTATCAACGATTCTTCTCGGAGATCGTCGACTTCGATCCGGCCTTGCTTGGGCGCTATCGAGATCGGCTTGCCGCCTTGTTCGATGGCGTGCTCACCGAGCTGTACGGCAGTGAGGGGCCCACTCCCTCAATCCGCAGGTGGATTGTTGCCTCGTACCGGGAGTCGGTTGCAGCCATTCTCGAGCAGGAGGCGAAGTTGTTCAGCCACACCCGTTCGATACGCTTCGAGCAGGAGCTGGCGTACGAGATGGGAGATCTGTATCTGCATGGCCGCATCGACCGAATCATTTGCCTCGATCCCCCTGACGGAAAGCGGTACGCCGTCATCGACTATAAGAAAGGAGAGGCTCCCATGACGAAGCTGAAGACGCCTCTGGATTCCTATCAGTTGCCGCTGTACCGCAACCTGGTCGAAGAGGTGCTGGACGCGCATACGTCTGTTGCAGCGTATTACAGCGTAAAAGAGGGCCGGTATCGATACCTTTGGACCGACGAGAACAGCGAAGAGGCCCTCTTAGGGGATGAACTGTTGTCGGTGCGCCTGAGTTCGCTCGCCGAATCGGTGGATGCAGGCCAATTCATGGCCACTCCCTCAAAGAAACACTGCAGCGGTTGTGACTACCGCTCGCTCTGCCGAAGGAGGTTTGCAACCCGATGAGCAAGTTTGAAGACTTTTTGGTGGAAAACAATGCAAGGCTGGATGAGCATCAGCTTGCTGCAGTGTATTGTGATCAGAACTGTGTGGTGAGCGCCGGAGCCGGCTCAGGGAAAACCACCGTACTCAGTTACCGCTTTCTTCGGCTTGTCCTGCAAGGCAAGGCCGAGGTCGATCAGATTCTTACCCTCACGTTCACCCGCAAGGCAGCCAGGGAGATGCAGCAGCGAATTCACCAGCACCTGCTCTCCTTCAAGCATGATCCAGACATTGAGCGTCAGCTTGCGAAGTTCAATGAAGCTTCGATTTCCACCCTCGACAGTTTTTGCAGCCAGATTGTGCGTAGCGACTCCATCAGGTACGGCATAGCCCAGGACTTTGTCATCGATGATGAGCAAACCCTGAAAAACGCCAGACGGTGTGCTACAGAGTTGCTTGATGCTTGGCCTCAGTCTGAAGGAGCCAGGATCTTGTGTGGGTTGTACAACCCCGACATCCTGGTTGATGAGGTGCTGGTTGCGCTTGCCGGCACTGTATACTGCCTTCCCAAACAGCTCGCTTCGGATGCCAAAGAGCGTATTCTCTCTGCCGTGCAGTCGGTGTACGAGCAAAGCTGGGATCGGTATATCGCCCTCTTGGACAGCTATGCGAACCTTACCGATACATCCAAGACCGTACAAACTGCCAAGGAGTCTGCACTGTTGCTCGCATCGGCTCTCCAGTCTGCCGACAGCCTTGAAAAGAAGCATCACATCCTGTGCTCGAACCTGGGGTATTTCCGCAAGCCCGGCAATGGAAAAGCCGAGCAGCTGCTGTATATCAAGGAGACGATCGATGAGCTGAACCAGCTGCGCAAACAGCTGTGCATCGCCCTGTCCGTGCAGCTGGGTTCCTCACAGCTTGAAGCAGTCCTTCTCTTTATGGAAACGTTCATTGAGTCCGTTCAGCGTCAGAAACGCCAAAGCGGGGTGCTGACATTCGCCGATGTCGCTTCGCTTGCAGTGGACATCCTTGCCACCAACAAGAACCTGCGTCGATACTACAAGCAAGCGTACACATACATTATGATCGACGAGTTCCAGGACAACAATGAGCAGCAGAAAGAGTTGCTCTACCTGCTTTCCGAACGGACGGATCAGGAAGGGGACGGCATCCCCCTTGCCCGGGACTTGAAGACCGACAAGCTCTTTTTCGTCGGGGATGAGAAGCAATCGATCTACCGGTTCCGCGGTTCCGATGTGAGCGTTTTCAAGCGCCTGAGCAGTGAACTGACGGCCAACGGCGGCCGGCATATCCAGCTTGCCACCAACTACCGCAGTGAACCGGCCTTGATCCAGTGGTTCAACACGCTCTTTCCTTTGGTGATGCAGAACAACGGAGAGGAGTATGAAGCTGATTTCTCCGCCTTGGGGTATCGCAGTGCGTCTGAAGGGGTAGAGAGCAGGTGCACCATCCTGGTCAAACCGTACGAGGATAACTCCGATGGCGATGAAGAAGATGCCGGTGATGCGGACTCTGAAGCCTTTGCCGTCGCCTCCTTGATCGAGGAGATGCTCACTACCGACTCCTATCTCATTCCTTCGAAGGACGGAAAGCGCAGGCCTGCAAGCAGTGATATCGCCCTGCTGCTGCGGACCACGAGCAGCCAGTTGAGTTTTGAGAAAGCCCTGCGCAGGTTCTCCATCCCATACACCGTGCAGGCAGCCCGTTCGTTGATGCTCGAAGCCCCGGCCAACGACCTGTATGCGATGCTGCAGCTGCTCTTGTATCCCGATGACCGGCATGCCTATATGACCGTCCTGCGCTCTCCTTTCTGCAATCTCAGCGATTATGCAATGACACAGCTCTCCGAGACAGGGTTGTTTGAGGCCTCGGATTCGATCGACGAAGAGGACCGATCCCGCTTGGATGCTGTTCGTGAGGTGTATCAGAACCTGAAGCAGGCAAGTGCACACGCGAGCTTGAGCTCCTTGCTTTCCATGCTCTGGTACGAAAGCGGGTACTATCTCAGTTTGGTGGCAAAACCCTCCTACCAAGTGTATACCGAACACTATACCTTCCTGCACCGGCTTGCCCAGCTACAGCAGCAGCAAGGAAAGAGCCTGAGCCAATTTGTTGACTTTTTGCGGAACAATCTTGCCCAGAACGAGAAGATCAACGACCTGGAAATTCTGAAGGAACAGGAAGAGGGGGTGCAGATACTCTCCATCCACAAGTCCAAAGGCTTGGAGTTTCCGATTGTGGTGGTGGCCAATACCGGCTCGAAGGGGAAGGCGGATGTGGATTTGATTTCGACCTACGAAGGAGTTGCCATACCTCACTACCTTGCAACTGCTTACCATGTCAGCGAAACTAAGGAAGCGACAGCCCGCCATGCAGGACAGTTGCTGGACAAGGGGACCGAGGCGCAGCTCAATCGTGCCGAACTGAAGCGGCTGTTGTATGTCGCCTTGACCAGGGCCCGGACGCATGTGGTATTCAGTGGATGCTTTACCAGGCAGAACCGTTCGCCCGCAGAGGATGGAGGGGCTTCCACCTTGCTCTTGATGCTCACCCAAGCCTTGGGTGTCGATTGCGACAAGCCCTCCCTGCAGCAGGGCATCGTCACCGTACAGCCCATCCCCTCCATACCCGAGTCCTTGCTCTATGACCATGAAGAGGAGCCTGAGCAGGCATTTAGGGAGCGTATTGAGTCTGCCTCCTCTTGGTATGAGGTGAAGCAGAAACCCTATGAACTCAGACCGATCCGGTATGCGGTGACCGCCCTGCATGAGATAGTGCATACAGAATCGGCTAAAGCCCTGCCTTCGCTTGCCAGCGACGCCCTTCTTGGGGAGGCACTGGCAGCAGATTTCGGTACGTTTGTCCACAGGGTGTGTGAGCAACGGGTGCTGGGTCGGCTGGTCGACCCAGCTGCCCTGCTTCCTCCATCCTTGGAGGGAGCAGCGGCCAAGCAGGTGATCGCCGATGCCCTGTCTCTCTGTGATGGCTTTGTTGCAAGCCCGTGGTACAAGCGCGAAGTCGAGCCTTATCCTGTCTCCTGCGAGGTGGGATTCTTCTCGCTGGTCGAGCATGAGGGAAGAGCGGTTGCAGCCGAAGGTTCGGTGGACCTGCTGGTCAAGCGGGAGGATCACTATCTGGTGGTCGACTTCAAGACGGACCGGTTCCGTGATGAAGAGGTGCACCGCTTCCAGGTTGAGACGTATATGCAGGCGATGAGAAGAATCCACCAATGCCCGGTGAAGGGGTGTGTGGTCTACCTTCGGGATGTACAGGATATTGTTGTATGGGAGGAAGAAGTCCTATGATGAGAGTTCCGTTTGAGACACTGGTGAAGCAATTTGAAAAAGTTCTGGTCAGCCGCGGCATGCATGAAGAGGATGCGAAGCTTTGTTCGAGCCTGGTCGCCGAGACTTCGGCCGAAGGCGTATACACCCATGGCGCCAATCGATTCCCGTTCATGGTCAGGATGATCGACGACGGCTTGATTGATGTGCGGGCAAAGCCGGAGCTGACGGCTTCCTTCGGTGCCCTCGAGCGCTGGGACGGTAAACAAGGGATGGGAAACCTCAATGCCTACGCTTCGACCAAGCGTGCAATCGAGCTTGCAAGACAGTACACCATCGGCTGTGTCGCCTTGGCCCATACGAATCATTGGATGCGGCCCGGCACCTATGGCCTCATGGCCGCCGAGGCTGACTGCATCGGCATATTCTGGACCAATACCATGCCCCTGATGCCCGCCTGGGGAGGCGTTGACGCAAAGGTCGGCAACAATCCCTTGGTGCTCTGCATCCCGTGCAAGGATGGTCCTGTCCTTGTAGACGCTGCGATGAGCCTGTTCAGCTACGGCAAGCTTGAGACCTATGAACGTGAAGGCAAAAGCCTGCCGGTTCCGGGCGGCTATGACAGCGAGGGGAATCTTACCACCGATGCCGGCAAGATCCTTGCTTCGAAGCGGCCGCTTCCCATCGGCTTCTGGAAAGGGACCAGCCTCGCCCTCGCCCTCGACCTCATTGTCAGCGCCCTCAGCGGAGGCAATACCACCCGGCAGTTGGGTCTGATGGGCAAGGAGAGTTCGGTAAGCCAGATCTTTCTGGCCATCTCTCTCTCGTCGCTGCCCGACCGGGATCGGATTGAGGCGGAAATCCAGGCAAGTCTTGAGGATCTTCAGAACTCCGAGGTGGCGGATGGATCGGCTGCGGTACGCTTTCCCGGCCAGTTGCGCGCCCGCATCAAGGAGGAGAACCTCAGGGAGGGTATTCCCATCGATGAGCGGGTGTGGCAGGAGATTCTGAGCCTCTAGAAGATGATGGGGAAGAGCAGGATGACACAGGAAAACCAAGCAGCATAGATGCTAAGGAACACTGCCTGGATTCTTGCCGTCGACCGTCGCCTCCCCAAGGTGACCACCAGGGCCACCAAATTGGCAAAGAGGAGGAGGTTTTCGGCCAGTACGGCAAGGCGGTTCGCACTCACTCCATAGGAAAGCAGGCGTGTGCCGATGGCCGCCAAGGCGATGCAGTCAAGTACAAGCGCCGTTATGGATGAGACCAAGACCATCATGCGCCAGAAGCGGGAGTTCTGCTCTTCTTCCAGAAGGTCCGTTGCATAGAGGATCATCAGCAGCAGCAAGGCCAAAAGTAGGTCGATGGCCAAGAGGAGCGTACGGTCCTCTTTGATCTCGATGCCTTCCAGTGCGAGAGCTGCAAGGAATATGAGCATCATCACGGTGAAAACAGGCAGAAACAGGGATGCGAGCAGACGGGTCAGCTGTCCAAGCTTTGTTCCCTGCAAGGTGATGAGGTGCACGGCCAGAAGCGGAAGCAGCGGCAGGATGGAGGTGACCAGGAAGGTTGCAACCCTGTCCTCGATGCGGATGCCTACCGCCTCAAAGAGGGTGACGGCAAGCAGCATCACCACAAAACAGGCGCAGCAGAGCAGGAAGGTGAGCAGGCCGACCTCACCGACAAGGCGCAGGTGGCGGCCAAGCTTTTGGGTGTAGGTCTCCTGGGTTTGGAAGATTGCGAGGCTGAGGATGCCGAAAAGCGGCAGATGCAGGGTACTGAGGATGAAAGTTGTTTCCTCAACGACTGCCTTGTTCGCCTGTTGGATATTCACGATCACACACAGCAGGGCTAGCATGCCAAGGTATCGGACAAGCTGCTTGTTCCAGCTGCCGCAGAGGTAGATTGCCAGGAAGGGGAAGACCAAAAACGAGAGGTTCAAAAGGAAATAGGGGAAGAATGCATCGGAATCAAAAAGGCCGAAGAGGGCAGGGATGCGGCTGATGGCAAATTGGATGGCCAGCAGCAACAAGACCTTGGCGTGAAGGGCTGGACTGGTTTTTTGGCTTATCAACTCAAACCTGGCTCCCATGCGATGCAGGGAGACAAGCACAGCTTCATCATGTTCAAGGTGTGCTTCCAATTGCGAGGCGCTGGCTTGTTGTTCCTGCTCTTCCGCGGCTATCTGTTGTTCGGTTTTTCCTTGACGCTTGAGGTCGTCTTTCCAGGCATTGCGTAGTGGTTCCATACAATTCTCCAGCTGTGTAGCATAACCCTGGTTTCCTCCCTTGTACAGCTGAAACGAGTACAATGTGGTTGTTGCTCGAAAAAACAGGGTTGGCAACAGTGCCAACCCTGTCTTTCAAAGCATCGCTTCTCTTAATACTTGCCGTACAAGGGGCCGAAGGTGGAACAGGCGCGGAAGTCTGCTCCTTCCTTGTCCATGCCGAGCATCGACCAGGCGCTGGGGCGGAAAATCTGGTCCTCGCTCACGTTGTGCATGCATACGGGAATGCGCAGCATCGAGCAGAGGGTGATCAAATCGGCTCCGAAGTGGCCGTAGCTGAGTGCGCCATGGTTGGCTCCCCAGTTCGCCATCACCGAATACACATCCTTGAACGGGCCTTCCTTGCCATCCGTCCTGGGTACGAACCAGGTGGTCGGCCAGGTTTGGTCGGTTCGCTTGTTGATGGTGTCGAACACATGATCGGGAACATCGCACGTCCAGCCTTCAGCAAGCTGCAGGACCGGGCCGACTCCCTTCACCAGATTGACGCGGACCATGGTAAGGGGCATGCCGCCTTCGCTGAGGAAGGTGGAGCTGAAACCGCCGCCGCGGAAGTAACCGCAGTTGGCAACACTGAAACGGGTGTTCTCGAGGGTCTTTTTCACATCCTCCTCGGTGATGTCCCAATAGTGCTTCATCACGCTTTCGCCCTTCTGGTTCTTCATCTGTCCTGCAGCGTCCAAGGTGGTGGCTCCGCTGTTGATGAGGTGGATGAATCCATCCTTGGCCAGGCCATCGGGCTTCCAGCCGGTCACCCTCTCTACGGCTTCGGGGCTCCAGTAGGTGCGTACATCACTGAAGATTGCCGCACGGTTGGTAAGCAGCTTGCAGAAAAGCATGCTGATGCCGTTGAGGTGGTCGTTCTCGGTCGCCATGATGTACGGCTCTCGGATTCCGTTCCAGTCGAAGCTGGTGGTGAGCATGGTTTCCATGAAGTCGCCGTTCGGCCAGTGGTCGGTCCACTGCCGCTGGCCCTGGAAGCCTGCAAACAGGGCGTTGTGGCCGAGAGCCTCTTCCTTGAATCCCAGCTTCTCGAGCTTCTTGTTGCCGATCATGAGGTCGCGGCCGATCATGGTCATTTTGGTGCAGTACTCCCAATCCTTCTTCAGCTGCTCTTCGCTTCTGCGGAATTCAGGGGTATTGACGGTATCCTCGGCCTGGATGCAGTTTTCACGAACCCATGCAATGGCTCTCGTATACTCTTCAGGATCGTAAATCTCTTCGGCGATGCGTCTTTCGATTTCGCACATGTCGATGACTTCGGTTCTCATTCCCAAGTAGCTCTGCAACAGGTCCTGGTCTACAAGGGAGCCGGCGATGCCCATTGCCATGCCGCCGATTGACAAGTAGCTCTTGCCTCTCATGGTCGCCACTGCGAGTGCTGCACGGGCGAAGCGCAAGATTTTCTCCGAGACATCGGAGGGAATCGAGGTATCGCTGTTGTCCTGCACGTCGCGGCCGTAAATGCCGAAGGCGGGAAGGCCTTTCTGGGTATGGGCTGCAAGCACTGCAGCAAGGTAGACTGCGCCCGGGCGCTCGGTGCCGTTGAAGCCCCAGACAGCCTTGATCGTCATCGGGTCTATGTCGAACGTTTCGGTTCCATAGCACCAGCAGGGGGTGACGGTCAAGGTGATTGCTACGCCCTCCTTGGCAAATTTCTCCGCACAATCGGCACTCTCCCGAACGCGGCCGATGGTGCTGTCGGCGATGACGCATTCGACAGGTTCTCCGGTTCCGTGGAACACGTTGTCGCTGATCAGCTTTGCAGCTGCTTTTGCCATGTTCATTGTCTGAACCTCAAGCGATTCCCGGACTCCTCTCTGTCTTCCATCGATAACCGGCCTGATTCCAATCTTTGGAAGAGCGGAAGCGTACCGTTTTTCAGGTCCCACATTTTTCATTCCAGATATATTTGCCATATTGTCCCCCTTAGTATATGATAGGAATGTAATCGTTTACATCATGTGTAGTATCGCACACGATTGAGGCAATTGCAATCCAAATTGTACAGGAGCACCCTATGCTGAAAACTATTCCTTCCATCCTGAGCCCCGAGCTTTTGAAAATCCTCATGGAGATGGGCCATGGTGATGAGCTTGTCATCGGGGACGGCAATTTTCCGGCGGCTTCGATCAACAGCCGTGTCGTCCGACTCGACGGTCATGGCGTTGAGAATATTCTCAAGGCTGTTCTGAAACTTTTTCCCTTGGACAACTATGCCCCCAATGCATTTTTGATGGAAAAAGTCGCAGGTGACCGTGTAGAGACTCCAATCTGGGCTTCCTATGAAGCGATAGCCAAAGCAGGCGATCCCGGCTTCAAAGGTTTTGAGCACTTGGAACGCTTTGCCTTCTACGAACGCAGCCGCAAGGCCTATGCCGTCGTGGCTACCGGAGAATCGGCACTGTACGCCAACATCATCCTCAAGAAAGGCGTGGTGGTCTGATCAGGGGTGGGGGGTTGTCCACAGCTGTTTGTACTGCCTCGGGCTCATCTGCATGTGGTTCCTGAACTGCCTGGCAAAATAATTGGCATCGGAGAAGCCTGTTTTTTCACTGATGCGCTCAATGCTCAGGTTTGTGGTGAGCAGCAGCGTGGAGGCATGTGCGATGCGCCGGTGGATGTGAAAGTCTACCGGCGACCATCCGGTAGAGAGCTTGAATTGCCGGTTGAGCGTGCTTGCACTCATGTTTGAATGGGCGACCAACTCCTCCAGTGAAAGACTTCGGTCGATATTTTGTTCCATGAATGCGATGACGCGCTCCAAACGCTGGTCGGGCTGGAACACCCCTCCCTTGCGGGAGGTGTAGAAGCGGCTGATCAAGATCAGCAGCTGCAGCAGCTTTGAGTAGGCCATCGCAGAGGCCCCGTTTCCGTAATCCTGCTTTTCAGACTCTTCTTTTATGGCACTGACAAGGGCGATGATTTCCGCCAGTTGATGGCAGTTCGTTCGTACCAGGGGAATCTCACTGCCATTCTGGAGAAAGACCTCCTGGAAACCCGAGACCTCGCTGAGGTCGCTGAAGTGTCCGCTCAAGGTTTTGCGCCCGATCAGCACATCGTAGAGCACCAGATTGTCGATGTCCGCATAGCCATGGGTGGTTCCGGGCTTGATGAAGAACACCATGCCTTCCTGCAAATGGCGGCTGTCGTTGGCCAAGAGATGGGTGCCTTTGCCAGAAACCACTACGACAAGCTCATAGAAATCGTGGCTGTGCAAGGAGAAAGGAATTTCTGGATCCCTTAACAGCACCTTGATGGGCAGGCGATTTTCCCGAAAGAACATGGATTCGGACAGGGTGAAACTCGACATGATAAAATCGTGCTAGAAATTGACTATTCTGTCAAGGTAAATCTTGAGAAAAATGTCACACTATATCTAGGTAGTGTATTGCCCTTGAGGAGGCCTGTCATGTCAGAGTATGAAGTAGCCAAAACCGTATACGCCGAGTATGGCGTGAATACTGATGAAGTATTGGATCAGCTTGCCAAGATTCCCATCTCGATTCACTGCTGGCAGGGTGATGATGTAGGGGGCTTTGAGAAGCCTGACGCCGAGCTGGGCGGCGGCGGCATCCAAGCTACCGGAAATTATCCCGGCAAGGCGAAAACCATCGAACAGCTTCGTTCCGACTTGGAGAAAGTGCTCTCCCTCGTACCCGGAACTCATCGGGTGAATCTTCATGCGAGCTATGGGGAATTCGGTTCGACCTTCATCGATCGTGACCAGATTGAGGAAGCCCATTTCCAGGGCTGGGTCGAGTGGGGCAAGAAGGTTGGGGTCGCGTTCGACTTCAACGGAACCTTCTTCAGCCATCCGATGGCCGACGACGGATACACCCTTGCCAGCAAGGATGAACGAATCCGTCGTTTCTGGATCGAGCATGCAAAGCGTTGCAGAAGAATCGCCGCTTGGATCGGGGAGCAGATGGGTTCTCCCTGCATTCTTGACACCTGGGTGCCTGACGGGGCGAAGAACCTTACCGTGGACAAGTTCGGGTACCGTTCGATTCTCAAGGAGAGCCTGGATGAGATTTTCCAGACCGAGTACCCCCGGGAGTACATGCGAGATGCCTTGGAGACCAAGCTTTTCGGCATCGGCAGCGAGGCTTTCGTGGTGGGATCGCACGAGTTCTACATGAACTATGCCGCCCGCAACAATAAGATGCTGTGCATCGACATGGGCCACTTCCACACGGAAGAGGATATTTCCGACAAACTCTCCTCCATCCTGCTTTTCGATGACGAGGTGCTGCTGCATGTAAGCAGGCCGATGCATTGGGACAGCGACCACGTCGTGTTGTTCAATGACAAGGTGAAAATGGTCGCCGAGGAGCTGGTTCGCAGCGGCAAGCTCGAGACATCACATATCGGCCTGGACTTCTTCGATGCTTCGATCAATCGCATCGGGGCCTGGGTCACCGGCATCCGATCAATGCGCAAGGCCCTGCTCTTTGCCCTGCTTCAGCCGATCGACCTTCTGATCGAGTATGAGGAATCGGGCAACGGCTATGCCACCATGGCCCTGCTGGAGCTGCAGAATGTACTGCCCTTCGGGGCGGTTTGGAATGAATTCTGCACCCGCTTCAATGCACCGCTGGAGAGCAAGTTGATCGACATCATCAGCGACTATGAAGAGCGTGTGCTCAAGGAGCGGTCATGAGTCTTGCAGCTTTGATCGAACATTCGCGCCGGTATGGGTCGGATGCCTCGTTTGTCCTACTCGGAGGCGGGAACACCTCCTACAAAGAGAACGGCGTCCTGTATGTGAAGGCAAGCGGCCACGCCTTGGGAACCATCGGAAAAGAGGGCTTTGTACGCATGGACCTCGCCAAAATGGAAGGCATTTGGAGCAAGCAGTACAGTCAGGACGATGATACTCGGGAAGACGAAGTGTTGAAGGACATGATGGCCTGCAGGCTGGAAGGTGAGACCGCACGCCCGTCGGTCGAGGCGCTGCTGCATGCCTTGCTGCCGTTTCCCTACGTGGTACATCTCCATCCTGCCATTGTCAACGGTGTGACGTGCGCCCAAGAGGGCAGGCAGGCAGTGGCCCGGCTTTTTCCCGAGGCCCTCTGGATTGAATTGGTCAAGCCCGGCTTCATCCTTGCCAATGTTGTGAGACAACGGATGGCTGTCCACACCAAGCAGACCGGGGCGGTGAGCTCTCAGATTTTCTTGCAGAACCACGGCATTTTTGTCGGCGGTGCAAGTCTTGAGGAGATTTCCCTGCAGTACGAGCACGTGATGAAGCGCATCGAATCGGCTCTTGTCAGAAAGCCTGATTTCACACCTGTAGCTTCTGATCAGGCCAAGGTTGAGGCGGTAAAGCATGTTCTCGGTCGCTATACAAGCGAGAACATCCTCTTTGAGTTGAACAAGGAGTATGCTCGCCTTCTTGCTGATGAGACTTCTTTTGCCGCAGTTGCATCCTCCTTCACCCCCGACCATATCGTCTATGCAGGCTTCAAGCCGCTGTGGGTTCGAAAGAACGAAGATGTTGCGAAGGCTTTCGAAAAGTTCGAGGCGCAAAACGGTGTCAGGGCGAAGATTGTCTGTGTACAGAACCTGGGAGTATTCTCGCTGGGCGAGAAGTCGATGCCTCTCTTTTTGGACAGCGCTGCGATAAGCGTCTACAGCGAGAGCTTCGGCGGGCCGCTTTTCATGGATGAGCCGATGATTGACTTCATTCGCAACTGGGAAGTCGAGAAGTATCGCTCCAAGGTATAAATGAAGCTGAGCACCTTCAATGCGCTGAGCGATAAGGCGATGAGCGTCATCACCCCGATCGGGGTGGTGGTGGGCTTGGCCTTGGGTTCCCGTATCGCCGCTTATAAGGGGTGGGGGACCTTTTTCTTTGCCTGCATTACGTTCATCGGTGCCCTGCAGATCAGCTTCTCCCAGGTGTTGAAGGCTCTCAAGCGGGGCCGGGCGATCGGCATGGTGCTTGTGTGCGCCCATGTGCTCATTCCTCTGATGGTCAAGGCTCTTGCCTCCCTTGCCTTTCCCGCTTCTCCTTCCTATGTCACCGGCTTCGTCCTGCTCTCTTCAATCCCGATAGCGGTCACTTCGTTCTTGTGGACGACCATTCATAGAGGCGACGGAGCCCTGGCACTGGCCTTGATCCTGCTCGATACCCTGCTCTCACCGCTCTTGACCCCCCTTACGGTTCGCCTGTTGGCCGACTCGGCGGTGAAGCTGGATTTCCAAGGCATGATCGTCTCGCTCTTGTATATGA
>JAAZAT010000231.1 GCA_012514185.1 Spirochaetales bacterium
AAGATACTGCAGTATTGCATCCTGCCGGGCATCCAGAAAACTGCGTAACACCACAAAGAGCAATGATGCATTCGCCTATCGTGGGGTAGGTGTGTCTTCTTGCACTCTTTTACCAACCGACCTAGCGTATTTAATCACTTGAAGCCGTTGATCGGGCGGTTCGCTCCTCTTAATCAGTGGCAGGAGTATCGTCACATGGATTCAAATTCTCAATGAATCCTCATTTTGCAAGAGCCTCAAATACATGAGGATTACAAGAATCTGAGCATCGGAGTGCCGATGCACGCACCCCTGCTCCCCTTCTTCCAGGCCATGACCCGCTTCCTGTATAGAAGGCAGACTGTTCCTACTACCATCACCGTGAGAAAATTCACCTGCAAGAGTTTCGACGGGCATGCGCTACCCCTGGAGCTGTTCAGCCCTCAAGCGCTTGTGGGCGCTGCTCCTTGCATCCTGTTTCTGCATGGAGGTGCTTTCACCCTTCCTGCAACGAATTTTCACAAAAAGCTCATGGCAGCCTATGCACTTGGCAGTTCAGCTAGGGTACTCTTTGTCGATTACCGCTTGGTACCCAAATATCGGTTTCCTTATGGACTTGAGGACTGTTTTGCCGCCTATGCATATATGGTCGAGCATGCAAAAGAGCTTGGCATAGATGTTCGGAAGATCGCCATTTGCGGCGATAGTGCCGGCGGGGCCTTGGCTGCCGGCCTGACCCACCTGATCAGGGACCGAAACCTGCCCAAGCCTTTGTTCCAGATGCTCATCTATCCGGTTCTGGATGCAAGACAGCTAACCAATTCCATGAAACGGTTTACCGATACCCCTATTTGGAACGCGCGGCAGAACAAGAAAATGTGGGACTTGTACACTGGCAGCAGAGGTGATGATGCCTCTGTTTCTCCTGCCCAGGCAACCCCGTTCAAGGGCCTTCCCCAAGCCTATATCGAAGTCAACGAGTTTGACTGCCTGCGTGATGAAGCTGTTGCGTATGCCAAGGATTTGCAGGATGCAGGCGTTGATACACTACTCAACCAGACCAAGGGGACGATACATGGGTTTGAGCTGCATTGGAAGAGCAAATATACCCAACAGATAATCAGAGAGAGAATTGCCTATATGCAACACCAGTTCAATGACAGCCTTCTAGCACGATAGGTTCTGCAACACGTTCATGCTATTGGACATTTTTCTTTAATCCAATATAATACCTACTATTTTTATAGCAATTATCACCTATCAGGAGTAGTGTATGAAACGTCGGGTATCAGTAGTTCTCCTTCTTCTTGCTTCTGCCTCCTTGGCCTTTGCGTCCTCATATGTCGGTGGCAGTCTCTCTGTTATGAATGATACGTACAATGAAGGCAACTACAAGGTTGTTTTCAATCAGGTTGCAGTCTCACTTGAGGGTGCAAGTTATGTTTACGCCTCTGGTCGGTTCGGATTCGCCTATCAATTCGGGTTCGGTTCATCCACTCCTACGTTCGAAACCTCGATACTCTCTTTGGAAGGTGATCCTACATCGGTGCTCACTGGAAGCCTCATGGGTACCGTAAAACATATAGTAAACCGTGATTTGTCGTTGGAAACTGCCTTGGGGTATGGCTATACGCAGAGTTCATACGAAGACTCAAGTAGTGAGTCAACCTCTCGTATTTCCAAGATAGAGGCGAAAATCGGTGCACTGTACGAGCTGAACAACGAATTGGCTCTTCTAGGTGGTGTCCGTTTCAGCATTCCGTTCAGTGTTACGAGAACAACCAAAAGCGGTTCCTCTACTACCACTGAGACAGTCTCTCTGGAGAGTGGATCGGGATTTGGAACGTATTTCGGCCTTGCTTTTCAGTATTGATAGGAATCTGGTTGCTGCAGTATTACATAATCGTGATATTGAAAGCCTTGAGAAGACCAAGCATGACGAAGTAGATTACGATAGTCAGCACGGTAGCTATTCCCAGGCTCGCCCAAAAAGAAAAACCTTTGGTCAGCAGGAAGGGAAAAGCCAGAAAGAAGGCCAGCGAAGGCAACACAAACCAGAAAATGGATTGGCTCAGCTGGGCGATCTTCTCTGTCTCCACTTTATCCTTGTACATCCAAAGGATTGCGAGCAGGGACGTCAACGGCAATGAAGCGATGAGGGCTCCAAAGAGCGAGCTGCGTTTGGCAACCTCGCTGACGGAGACGATGACGAGAGCTGAAATGAGTACTTTCAGAGCATAATAAAGCATAGTGCATCCACCTTATGATGGTTCATCATACCAAGACATTCAGAACATTTCATCCACTTGATGGGTGCTCTTACGAATACACTACGCTGAAGAGCATCACCATAAGGATGGAGATGAGCGAGTCCAGGGAGAGGGTATTATCTACGTAGTCGGCATTGACCTTATCGTTCGGACGCATGTAGATGGTGACCACGAATGGCGGTGGTGTGAGAAACATGACCAGCAGTGCATAGCGGTAGATGCTGTCCATGCCAAGAAGCCGGTCGATCAGAAAGTGGTTGATGATCAGGGCCAGAGTCAGCAATACCGTCTTTCTGACCACAATTGTCTTCAGCGACCACGACAAGCCTTCTTTCTTGATGTGGATGCCGTAGCCTATGGAGAGGGCGATCAGCGGCGTGGTCAGGCCGGCAAGCAGTGTGATGGCCTCGTTGACCGCCTTCCAAAGGGGATGGGGAGGAACATACGAGCCTGCAACGCTGACGACGATGCCGCCAAAGATTGCAAGAATGACCGGGGATGTGATGAACTGCCTGAGCAATGCTTTGGCGGTATGGGCACCGTCACGTTCGCGGATCAGGAAGGCCATGAGCACGAAAAATACAAACAGGACCTGCCCCAAGTCTATCAAAGCCATTTTTCCCACGTGCTCATTTCCATAGATACTCAGGAACAAGGCATAGCCGAGCATTCCCATTTCAAAACCTCCAAGTAGGAGCGGGAAATAAGGAGTGTCCATGCGTAACGGTTTGGCAAGTGCTTTGCCCAAGAGGACCATGAGCAAACAGACGAGGAATATTGCAGCAACCAAAAGCAGATATTTACTTTCAATTTCCATTGAAGAGAACGCCTGAAACAAGAGAGCGGGAAGCGCCAGGTCGGAGACTATCCGTTTTGCTCCTGCAACCGAAGCGTCTGTCAGCGTGCTTCCTTTCTGCAACAGAAACCCGAGTATGAACAAAAAGAGGACGGGGAGTATGGTATACATGGAAATCCTGCCGTTTGAAGTAAGTACATAAACAGTACCATGCTTGCATGGAGGGTGCAAGGCCGTAGGCGGCTTGTGTCCAATTGCCCATAAGTACGACTCATTACGTAGTTGTTCAGGCTCGTTCTCATACAACTATTCGATGGTTGCACCCACCTATACCTTGTATCCTTCTCCCCGTAATGAGTGAGGAGAAGAACTATATGCGTTGTAAAAATGGCAAGAAAAGCATGTTCGGCTGTGTTGCGGTTGTTGTAATGGTGTTGAGCTCCTGTTTCTCAGGGCCCCGTGCCGTTCGGGTGGAACCGCCCAAACCGAAGCAGGTGCCGGCCGTGCGGGCGTTCGTGCATGCCTCGGTTATTCCCATGACCGAAGCTGACACAGTCATTGAGAACGGAGTTGTAATCGTCGAAGACACAACAATCGTCTATGTGGGTACCGACTACAGTAGGATTCCATCCACTGCAGACATTGTCGATTGCACGGGCTTGTGGATGGTTCCCGGCCTTGCCGATGCCCACGTGCATCTCTTGTTCAATGCACTGGATCCGCTGCTGTTTCTGGCAAACGGAGCAACTACGGTTCGCAACATGGCTGCCCTGACAGACAGAGGGCGAGGCGACAAGCGATTTGCCTTCAGCGATCATCTGCAGCTGCGCAATGCTATTCGCAAGAGGGAGGTGCTCTCGCCTTGGGTGTACCAGGCAAGTCCCATCCATGAGGAACGAACCGGAGCGTACTTTGACAAAGCTCTGTATGTGGACACCCATTCCGGTGAAGCAGGAAAGCTTGCCGTTGCAAGAGCCGATGAGGAAGGCTTTGACTATTTCAAGATTTACAACAAGCTTGGTGCCTCTGCCTTCTACACCATCGCCCAAGAGGCGAAGAAGGCTGGCTTGCCGGTGGTGGGCCATGTTCCGCATGAAGTATCGGTCGAGGAGGTGCTCGATCGATCGTTGATGCACTCTATCGAGCACCTCACTGGATACATCAATCCCTTCGGTGCAATGAAGTTCGACCCTGAAAGGCTTGATGAGATGGCAGCCCGTACGAGAGAATCCGGCATTTGGAACGTACCCACCCTGCAGGTGTGGAAGCATGTTGTAAGACCCGAACGCATTAATGAGATTGAGTCTGATCGGTGGATCCGCTTTATCCCCGAGGCCAATCGTACCATCTGGAAGCGCTCCATCACTTCATTTTCCACTCTCATACGGAAACAGGCAAAAGGATACGAAATCCTGCCCTCCGAGCATATCGAGGATTTTGAGTTGATCGTCAAAGCCCTGATCAAGGCAAAAGCCCCCCTTGCAGCCGGTACCGACAGCGGAACGCTGAACGTGGTTGCAGGGTCTTCCCTGCACAAGGAATTGGCAGCCTATGTCGAGCTGGGCATGAGCCCATGGCAAGCATTGGCAGCAGCAACGAGTGAAGCTGCACGTTGCCTGCAAAAAGAGGACGAGTTCGGCTCGATTCGACCAGGGCTTCGCGCCGATTTGCTGATCGTAGGAAGTAATCCGCTTGCTGATATTGCACACCTTGGCGACATCGAATTCGTCGTCGTCCAAGGGGCTGTCTACACGCAGTCGGAATTGGTGGACATGCTTGATTCTTTGGTTTCAGAAAGCAACCTATAAATTTTTCAAAAAGGAAGTTCATCGAATATGCGTACACACGTAAAAACCGTCCTCTTGATTATGGCTCTTGCAGGAAGTGCAATTCCAGCATTCGCATCACAGGTTTTGCTGAATGTCCCTGCTGCTTCGCTCTCTTTTACAAGTTATCTGGATATTGGAGGAGGAGCGGCCTTCATCCAAGACGAAACGCCGATGCAGGCAGACCTGTCTTTCGGTTTGCAGTTGTCACCATGGTTTTCCCTTGGAGCCTTTGTCGCAATCAATCCGCTTTCCAATTTCGAGCATGCCGACCTGGGGCTTTCCATCGCAGACACCGAAGCAGCGTTTGCCTTGATGTCAGGCACTGAGTTTCTTTTTACTGCCTCATCAGACGGCTTGGTACAGCCTTTTGTTCGGCTGGCACTTGGAGGAATTTCTGTCGGTCACCTTGAGAACACCGATGGCATTGAAGGATACGATTCTTCTCGTGCCGACCGCTCCCTGTTCGCCTCACTCTCTGTGGGTCTGAAGATGCACATCACCCATCACACAGCTTTGCTGCTGCGAACAGGCTGGAGGTTTGCCGGCCATGCCAAGACCATGGGCATCCAGGCTCATGGGCTCAGTGGTCCGGAACTGTGTCTCTCAGTTCGTACAGTCTGGAAAAATGATATCAATCGATAGGAGAGCGGCTTCTTGACTGCCATCTGCAGAACACAAAGGAGAACGCAGCCATCTGCAGGGCGATTTCGGGGTATCCGACGAGTGGGTTGAAGGGAAAGCGTGTGTAGAGAAACCCCTCGATCGAGCCCGGTCCGGTGATTACCGAACCGATGCTTGTAAGCACAAACAACACGGTGAATAATCGCACCCAGCCGGCCTTGCGTCCGATGAATACAGCTCTGAATGGATAGAGGGCGAATGAGAGCAAAAAGCCGCGTACTATCTGCACAAGCGGGGCCAGCTGGACGGAGAGTTCAGTCGGCCCCTTCATTACTTCACTGAACATAGATTCTTGGGCGAAATAGTCGAAATAGCTGCTGAGCAGCATGAATGAAATGCCGAAGAGCAGATAGGTCACTACATGCACGGTCGTAAAACGTACTGTAAAGCCTATGATGTGTGTATGTTTCACTTTACTCAAGTTCCTGCCTCCTGATAGTTTTCCCTGATTTTTCTTTTCCAAGCAGTGATAGCAATAGGCAGGCCGACAGGCACGCTGTTGCGGTGCCAAGCCAGCCTGCAAGGACCGGGAATACCGAGCTTACCAGCAGATACGGCTGTGCCTTGCACCACAGCAACAGTACAATAAGTAGCAAGGCAACGACGGCCTTTGCCACTTTCAAACGCCTGCTGCATACTCTGCTTGCAGCCAACGTCAGCAAGCCGGCCATCACGAGCAATGCGATCAAGACGCTCATTGCATAGTGCGCCCAAAGGATGCGTTCCATGCCGACAGGACCAAAACCCCTCCATCGAGCCCATTGGGCGAGCACCTGTGCGATAAACGGCCAACTTCGCTGGCTGTTGGTCAAGATTACCAAGGCATCACCGGATTCGGGAACGATCTGCATATGCGTCATGATTCCCCTGCCCTGCCCTCCATGGGAGGCTGAGAGCAGTCCACCGGGCAGGGTTTCCAGATAATGGCCGAGCCCGTAGGCATCGAAGACCAGCGAATAGACGCCGATTTCCTTTCGCTCAGGTTCGTACAACCGACGTACCTGCCATGCAGCAAGGACAGGGTTTTCCTTCATCGAAGCTGCAGTAAATCGGGCTATGTCGGCGGCCGTTGCAAACAACCCTCCTGACGATTTTTCCGGATACACGTAGACCGGCACCGGCCTGCCCTTCAGGTCGTATCCGGTAGGCAGAGAAGCTTCTGATAAGTCTGATGGTTCGAAGCTTGAGGATTCCATATGCAAGGGCATGAGCACCCGCTCACGCATATACTCGGAGTACCGCTTGGCGGTGATTTCCTCGATCAGAAGCTCAAGGACATGATAACCGACATTGGAGTAGGAAAACCTCCTATTCGGCTCACCTGTCAGTACAGCTTGTTTTGTAAGCGTCTGTCTGAGTGAAGGCATTGCGTCACCCGGGGCATACACGGCGGTGAAATCACCCAATGGCAAGGATGCACAGTGACTCAACAAGGTTCTTGCTGTCACCTTCCCTTCTGAATACGGTGTGTCGGGAAAGTCCCAGGTTTTCAGATGCTCGACCACCGGCTCGTCCAGATCAAGGAGCCCGTCTTCAGAGAGAGCAAGCACACCCCAGGCTGTCACCGACTTGGTGATGGACTGCACGCTCATTGGAGTGTCCGGCCCTAAAAGCCTCCCACGCTCCCTATCGGCGTATCCAAAGGCCTCACTGTAGGCTACTTCACCGTTTAAGACGAGCGATATGCTGCATCCCGGGATTGAGTAAGCTTCCATCAAGTCTGGAATTGTTTGAAGCAGATGGGTCTTGAAGTCGTCCAGCGAAGCTCCAGGCTTGATCGCCCGCCTGCATTGCAGGCTGCCCGAAAGCAGGGCGACCAAGAATGCAAGGACTGCGGTTGCCAGGATGAACGACCAAATCTGGCGTTCTTTCTTCATCATGTGCGCCCTGCTCTCATGCCAACGTTCGGATGGCCGGGGCTTCAAGTCCGCTGGCTTCCACCAAATCCAGCAATTCACGATTCAAGGTGGCCATCTCATTCACTGCCCTGCGGGCATGTCTTGCCATCGCGGTTTCTGCAACATCGGTGCGCAACACCAACGAAAATACTGCTGCAACGAGAAACGCCGGCAACCGTAGATACCAAAACTTCTTTGGTGTCAGAGGGTACCCAAGCTTGTTCAGAACACAAAACCCTTCTTGCATGGCCGATACCATCAATCTGACATCAGCCGGATGTCCGGCCAACCGGACAGGGTCGCCTCCATGCTTGTAGAGCGCCTGGGCGATTGCACTGACCACCGCAACATGGGTTTTTTGCCAGGCGTCCATGGTTTTGCAAGCAACGGTTGGAATCCCCGCTTTTTTGAATGCTGCAGCCAAATGCCTCACTCGATTTCCGTCGGTTTGCACCAGCTCTCCTACCGTCGTAGTCTGGAACAATCTGATTAAGCCCCTGCCTATCCTGTACACGACAACGCTGTTGTCAACCTCCCCTCCTGCTGAAGGGAAGGCTGCCATCACCCGGTCTGATCCGACTGCATCGACATAGTCCTGATATCCTGATGCGGTGTTCACCATGAATACGAAGTTGGGTGAGCAATTGGCAGCAAGCAGAGAAAGCAATGCCTGGACCTGTGTTCGCTGTACTACGACAAGTACGTAATCATATCGATCGTCAGGGGCCAGGGAGGCAATCGTCCTGACTGGATATTGCTCTACGAGTGACGATTTCGACTCTCGTAGTACCACCCCGTTTTTCATAAGTTCGTCCAGACGCTTCCCTCTGGCCAAAAGAGAGACATCGATGCCGCAACCCGCCAATTTTCCTGCGATCAGACTTCCGATCGCCCCTGCTCCTACTACCAG
>JAAZAT010000276.1 GCA_012514185.1 Spirochaetales bacterium
GCAAGCATCTCCTTGGTCTCCTTGTCCCGCTTCTTCTGCGGTCGGATGATCAAGAAGTAAAAGATGACAATGATGAGACCAAAGGTGACAAAGGTGGTCATCATTGAACCAGTTGAGCCCGCGGCACTTGATGCCTCCGGGGCGGCCATAGCACTAAGCAATGAAAGCATGGGTAATCCTCACTTTGCAAGAAATCGGATGCAGAAAAGAGGTGGAAGAGTCCTTCGCATCCAATTTTCCAAGTATCGATAAAAGTAGCACGTTCACGACATGGTAGTCAAGTTTTACCATTACAACCAAAAAGGGGCCGCAGTTGTTGCGGCCCCCTGTCTGTAAGCGATAATTTACATCATCCCACCCATTCCCTCAGCACCGGGGTTCATTGCCGGGGCTGCAGGAGCAGGAATATCGGTGACGGCACACTCGGTGGTGAGTATCAAAGAAGCAATGGAAGCTGCATTCTGCAGTGCACTGCGGGTGACCTTCACCGGATCGATGATGCCGCTGTCGAACATATTGACCCACTTCATGTTCTCAGCATCGAAACCGACACCGGCCTTCTCATGCTTGCACTTGTCGGCGATCAGGGAACCGTCGAGGCCTGCATTCTCTGCAATCTGGCGGATCGGCTCCTCAAGAGCGCGGCGGACAATCTTGTAACCAACCTTCTCATCCTCGGTATACTTGGACAAATCGGTCTTCTCAAGCGTTACAGCGGCCTGAACCAGGGCAACACCACCGCCGGGGATGACACCCTCCTCGATGGCTGCACGGGTGGCGGAAAGAGCATCCTCAACACGGTGCTTCTTCTCCTTGAGCTCTACTTCGGTGGCGGCACCGACGTTCAGTACGGCAACGCCGCCTGCAAGCTTGGCCAGTCTCTCCTGGAGCTTCTCGCGGTCGTAGTCGCTGGTGGTATCGCCGATCTGTACCTTGATCTGGGCGATGCGGTCCTTGATATCACTCTGCTTGCCGTTTCCGTTGATGATGGTGGTGTTCTCTTTCTCCACCTTGACGCTCTTTGCCCTTCCAAGCTGGGAAAGGTCGGCGTTCTCAAGCTTGAGACCGAGCTCTTCGCTGATGACCTCTCCACCGGTAAGGATGGCGATGTCCTCGAGCATTGCCTTGCGGCGGTCGCCGAAGCCGGGAGCCTTCACGGCTACGACATTGAGAATTCCACGAACGCTGTTGACCACCAGGGTGGCGAGAGCCTCACCGTCCACATCCTCTGCGATGATGAGCAGGGGCTTGCCGGACTGTGCAATCTTCTCCAGGATCGGGAGCAATTCCTTCATGTTGGAAATCTTCTTGTCGTAAATCAGGATGAAAGGATCGTCGAGAACAGCGGTCATGGTGTCGCGGTTGTTGCAGAAGTATGCGGACAGGTAGCCGCGGTCGAACTGCATGCCTTCGACAAAGTCGGTGGTGGTCTCGATGGTCTTGGACTCCTCAACGGTGATGACACCGTCCAAACCGACCTTTTCCATTGCATTGGCGATCTCGTCGCCGATGGTGCGGTCGTTGTTGGCGCTGATCGAAGCAACCTGCGAGATTTCTTCCTTGTCCTTGATCATCTTTGCCTGTTTCTTGATCTCGACAACGGCATCTGCGACGGCCTTGTCGATACCACGGCGGATACCCATCGGATTCACACCGGCGGCCACACTCTTCATACCCTCCTTGGTGATGGACCAAGCAAGCACGGTTGCGGTGGTGGTTCCATCACCTGCAACATCGTTGGTCTTGGTTGCCACTTCCTTCAGAAGCTGGGCACCCATGTTCTCGAACGGGTTCTCGAGCTCAATCTCACGGGCGACCGATACACCGTCCTTTGTTACGGTCGGAGCACCAAACTTCTTGTCCAGGACGACCAGGCGGCCTTTCGGTCCAAGAGTTGCCATGACTGCGCGAGAGATCTTTTCGACACCGGTCACCAATGACTTGCGTGCCTCTTCGTTGAACTGCAATTGTTTTGCCATACTATATATCCTCACTTAAAGAATATGTTGTGCGA
>JAAZAT010000141.1 GCA_012514185.1 Spirochaetales bacterium
TCCTGTTGATGTTGGTTATCGTCATCGCCATCATCAACCCACGCATATTGCGACTTCAAGTGCTTCGGGATATCCTGATGATGAGTTCAACGAAAATCATCATGGCCTTGGGCATGATGTTTGTCATTCTAACCGGCGGCGTCGACCTTGGCGGCGGGCGCATGGTGGGTATGGCGGCTGTAATTTCAGCCTCCATGCTGCAGACTGCCGACTACGTCAGGCGGTTCTATCCGGATATGGGACAAATACCCATCATCCTCCCGATTCTTCTTGCCGTCTTTGTCGGAACGCTGTTTGGAATGATGAACGGCTTGATTGTGGCAAAATTCAAGGTTCCTGCCTTCATTGCCACCCTCTCCTCCATGTTGATCATTTATGGTATCAACTCCATCTACTTCAACATGCCTCCCAACAACAGCCAGCCCATCGGCGGACTGAGAGCCGATTTCACCTTCCTGGGTTCAGGTTCCATCGGTTTCGTCCCGGTCATCGTCATCTTCGCCGCCATCGTGTCAATCATTGTCTGGTTTGTATTGAACAAGACCGTGTTCGGCAAGAACGTCTATGCTGTGGGCGGCAATCCCGAAGCTGCAGCTGTCTCCGGTATCAATATCACCAAGACGCTCGTCGGCCTGTTCGGTGTCTGTGGATTCCTCATCTCCCTCTCAGGTGTCCTGGAAGCCGCCCGCACGGGAGGTGCGACCAACAACTATGGAAACGGGTATGAGCTCGATGCCATCGCGTCCTGCGTCGTCGGTGGAGTTTCCACCACCGGTGGTGTGGGAACGGTCAGTGGTGTCATTGCCGGTGTCATCATCTTCAGTTTCATCAACTACGGCCTTACGTTCATCGGGGTGAATCCCTATTGGCAGAACATCATCAAGGGTGTGATCATCGTATCGGCGGTATCGTTCGATATCCGCAAGTACGTCCAGAAGAAGTAGTCTCGTCTCTCTTCCACGCATGTGAGGCAGGAGCAATCCTGCCTCTTTTTGCCTCTGGCAAATATCAGCAGTATTGGATATCATGAACCAACTGTTGAACAGCGAAAGGAGTACTTATGAAACCCATCGTCATTAATTCGCCTTCCTTGGCAAACTGCAACCTGTTGGAACTGAAGGATAATGTCCAGGAGCTGGTCGATGCCGGTATCACCTGGATGCACATAGATTTGATGGATGGCCATTACGTGCCGAACCTCTACTTTCCCATCCGTATCGTCTCTGATTTGAAAGCTGCATATCCTCACTTGATACTCGATGTGCACATGATGGTAACCAATCCGATGGATTACATCCAAAGGCTTGCCGATGCCGGGGCTGACTACCTCAGCTTCCACTCGGACAGCACACCCTTTGTGATCAGGACCTTGGAGACGATCAAGAAGAGCGGCATGAAAAGCGGTATTCTTATAAATCCATCCCAGAGTGTCAGGAGCATCGAACCGTATGTGGATTTGCTGGACATGGTCACCCTGATGGCTGTCGAACCCGGCTTCGCAGGACAGCAATTCATGGTCCGTACGCTCAAGCGGGTTGAAGAGCTCGCAACGGTACGCAAAGAGAGCGGGCAGGACTTCTTGATCAATGTGGATGGTGCGATCAACTATCCCAATCTCACTCCCTGCATCCTCAGGGGAGCAAACGTCATTGTCACGGGAATTTTCACCATCTTCAAGCAACCGGATGGAATAACGGCAGCCTGCAAGCGCTTCGATGCCGAAGTGGCGAATGCCATGCAACTGGGCTGGATAGGGGATGCATACTAAGCGTTGAGTGAGGCAGGAGCAATCCTGCCTCTATTCTTCCTATCGATTGGGAAAGAACACCGCATCAGGTTCTTCAACCCAGGCATGTTCATCCACCAAACGGTATTCGATGTTCTTTCCGTTGTCCTGCAGTCGCTGAGCCCAAAAAATATACCCGGCATATCCTGGGGCGGTCACTTGGGAGTGGGTCTTCCCGTCAGGGATTCCCACCAATTCATTATTCCTGACCTTGAATACCTCATCACCCTGCTCTGAGAATCCATATCCTATTTCAGGCAGGAATCGATAAAAGTAGATTTCCGGCTCGGTATGCAGATGCGGCGGGAAGCATGCCCAGCAACCAGGGAAATTGACCAGCTCCCCACAGAAAATATTTGTCTCAGGTCTGGTGGTACGGTCGAAGAAGACCCGCTTCACACGCTTTGTTTTGCCATCCAGTATCGTCTCTCCCACAATTTCTTGGGATGCCAGATCCTCTGCAGTGAAGAATGTTGCTTTAAAATGGTTGGAATTATGAGTTGAGACGATGATGATTTCGCAATCTGCATCACCATCATTGACAATCCTGCACTCGGTAAAACCATCAAAATGCATCAGCGAGGGGCTTTCATGGAATGGGTTGTCCCGTTGGGCTCTTCGGCTATGATTGTTCCACCTATAGGTAATCGAACCTTTCAGCAACACTGCGAGCGTCTCTTTCTGAAGAGACAGGCAGTAGTTTGTTTTTTGTTTCAACGTAAGAATACCAAAATTCAATCCCATGAGTTCAGGATGATGATTATCGATGACAAGCGGGTTATACCCATGGACGAACGGAGATGTATGATTGTATTTCATGTAAAATCCTTGGTTTTAATCTACTCAAACAACAATTCCCACAGTGTTCTCTCCTGTTGCATCAATACACCTTATTGTTCGCAAACAAGAAATAGTCCGGGAATTTTTCCTTGAGCGTATTCAAGTCTTGCACAACATCGTGTGAAAGATGGCGAGTGAGGATTTCCGTGGCACCGGCAAGGTCACGGGATTCCAAACAAGCAACCAATGTTGTGTGTTCTCGAATGATTCGCGGAAGATCCAAATTTCTGTATATCAACATCCTGACTCGATTGAAAATAGGCATGGAGGATTCAAGTATGGAACCGACATCCTCCAAACCCGCTTCCGAGAACAATAAGGCATGCAAGGCATTATCATCTTCGAGAAATTGGAGATAATCGAGATTTTTTGCATCTTCCTTTTGCTGATGAATCAATCGATGAAGCTGTTGTATCCCTTGCGGTGTGATTGTTTCAATCACTCGTTCAAGCATTCCGATTTCTGCCACATACCGAAGGAAACATACAGCTTCTACTTTCTTGATATCAATCAGCGCGATTTTGGTCCCGACTTGAGGAATGATGTTCGTCAACGACTTCTTGGAAAGCTCGATCAAAGCCTCATGAACCGGGGTCTTGCTGATATCCAATTGGGATGCCAGGTCTTTCTCGCTGATCATCCGGCCCGGCAGGAGGTTGAGGGTAACGATATTATACTCAATGATCCGTTCAGCATAGAAACGATTCAATTCATTGGGTCGTTTTCCTAATGACTTCGGTATCAATAAGGTATAATCCATCTCCCACCTCCTCCTGGCACAATCATAACAACTATATCACATCAAGAGATTGGGGAGCCACGTAATGATTCCCGGGATAAGGGACATGAGGATCAAGGTGCCCAGGAGAGGGATGAGGAACGGGGAAGTTGCCCTGACCATCCGGTTGAAATCAATCTTTGCCTGATCTGCAGTGATGAACAGAACGATTCCGAAGGGAGGGGTGATCAGACCGATCATCAAGTTGAAGACCATCACAACGCCGAAATACAGCGGATCAATTCCAAGCTGCAGGGCGGGTGCCAGCATTACCGGTCCAAAAATGGTAATGGCTGCAATCGATTCAAGGAAACAACCGATGACCAGGAAGAAAACATTGATGATCAGCATGAACAAGACAGGATTGGTGGTAATGCCCAAAATCCAATCAGCAAATACTGACGTCAGACCAGAGCGGGCCAACACCCATCCATAGAATGCTGCAGCTGAAGTAACCAAACCGATCGAGGCGGTGTCACGTGCAGTTTCTTTGAGAATCTGGACAAACAGCTTCCAATTCATTTCCTTGAAAATAAAGACACTGACAATGAGGGCATACAGGGCTGCTATTGCCGCCGCTTCTGTTGCAGTGAATGTTCCGCTCCAAATGCCTGCGAGGAGGATGATCGGAGTGAGAAGAGGAAGGATGGCTCCCTTGAAACTTTTCCAAAAGATTGCTTTGGTTGGAAATTTCTCTCTGGGATACCCACGCTTCTTTGCATAGAAGAACACCATGATCATGAGCGTTATGGTAAGTAGAATTCCCGGCACTACACCACCGAGGAACAGTTTTCCTACTGAAACACCGCTTACGGTCGAGAACATGACCATGGGGACGCTCGGGGGGAAAATGGGGCCGATGGTGGAGGATGCAGCCGTAACGGCGGCACTGAAGTCCGGTTCATACCCATTCTTCGTCATTGCAGCAATCTCGATCTGTCCGAGGCCTGCGGCATCGGAAACAGCGGTTCCCGACATGCCTGCAAAGAGCAGACTGGCAAAAATGTTAGCATGCCCAAGACCTCCGGGAAGCCAGCCGACACAGGTGTTGGCGAAACCGAAGAGCTTTTCCGTGATACTCGAACCATTCATCAGCTTTGCAGCAAGAATGAAGAGAGGAATCGACAGCAAAAGGAAGTTCTGCAGGCTGTACGACATCCGCATGGGAAGAATCGTCATTTCCATCCATGCCCCGATATCGCCAATGTTGACCATGTACCCGATTGCACCAGTCAGCATCAGGGAGAATCCAACGGGAATCCCCATTGCTAAAAGAACGATAAGTCCAATGGTAAGAATAAAATACAACATATCTTAATTTCCTTTCTTCAACCGAGTGACAGTGTTGTGGACACTGAAATATAACATCAGCAACGTACCGATCAGCATGACAAGGTAGAGGTATCCTGATTTCATCCATTCCACTGTCGGTATTTCAACCGCCCAGGTTTCAATCGTTCGTTCATAGCTGCCCAGAGCCATCACAACCAGAATAAAATCGATAAGAATATCGTTGACTAATTCGAGAATGATTCTTCCCTTTCCCTTGGTGAGATCGTGCAGGGAGTTGATCATCATCAGGGCATTCCGATAGAGAACGACAGGGGTGATGGTAAAAACAACAGCAAGGAATAATGCTCTTCCTACTTCCACCGTCCATGTTGAGGGAGTGGAGAGGATGACTCGAGCTACAACTTGTATGATGACGGTGATAAAGAGGAGTGCAATCATGACAGCGCCAAGTGATTCCAAGATTTTTTCTAATTTTTTAGCCATAGGGTTCCTCAAGAGTGAGGCATATGCACAGATTGTACATATGCCTCGAGATTCGTGCGATGTACCTGTAGATTACAGAGCCATGATCTGCTGACGAAGGCCGGGGAGCCACATCGTCTTATCAAAGCCAGCCATTACAGGTTCGGCAAGTCTTCTGAACTCATCCATGTTGGGCTCGATGATGGTCATGCCTGCTTCCTGCAGCTTCTTGATGTAGACAGAGTCCGGATCGGGTACTGCGGCGCGTACTTTTGCAGAGGCGTCAGCCCATGCCTTGGTGAACAAGGCCTGATCTTCTGCTGTCAGGGTATCGAACCACTTCTTGGACATTTGATACCGGGCGGTGGACCATACGTGGCGGGAGAGAATCAAGTACTTCTGCGCTTCATAGTACTTGTAGCTGTAGATGGTCTCAGGCGGGTTCTCCTGTGCGTCGATGGTTCCAGTCTTCAGTGCCATATACACTTCAGGGAAGTCAACAACGGTAGGGATGGCTCCCATGGCCTCAAATACCTTGATGCGGACAGGCAGGGAAGGAAGGCGGAACTTCAGACCCTTGAAATCTGCGGAGGATTTGATGGGTGAGTTTGCAGTGATCATGCGTGCACCACGGATTGCATACCCGGCAGTGATGATCCCGGTCTTCTCTCCAGCTTGCTTGTTGAGGTCCACACCGATGGTGTTCCAGAACTTGTTCAGGTGATCGAGATCACGGATGACAAACGGTTCTTCAAATACGGTGAACTGGGGAGCATACAGGGTCAAATCCATGATTCCCTGGGCGCCCATTTCAATGGTACCGGCGGAAAGACCTTCAACGATCTCTCTTTCACCACCGAGTGATCCACTGGCGTGGATGACAACCTTCACCCGGCCGTTGGTCTCTTTTTCAACCTGATTCTTAAAATTGACGATGACATCATGAATCGGGCCCTCCGGTGCAAAAGCAGAAGCTACGTTGACCGTATACGATTTAGGTCCCGATGCTTCTTTCTCTCCTTGTGCAAATGCAAAAGGGAGTGCCAGTAATGCGATGATGAACAACAAAGCAAGCTTCTTCATAACAAGCCTCCTGAAAATACGCACCTGTATGGGTGCGTTGTTGATGTTCATGCTAACATGGCAGTATGCAATTAGCAAGAAAAAAAGATATAAAAATGCATAGTATAATATAACATATTATAACTACATATAATAGATATAAATAATATTGTTTATTGTAAGAAAATCACGAAAATAAATTGTATACTATTTTCTCTATGAGCTTATTGGAACGTCTGAAACAACAACCGCTGATGTTCCTCACTGAACATCGAATCTTTGGTCACCAGGTCGAAGTCAACCATTTTTTGAGCGGGCTTGTTGCCGTTGAGCAGGTCAATGGCAGCCATCACCGAGCGATAGCCGAGATTGAAGGAGTTGACCACCACCAAGGCATCGATCACTCCTCTTTCCAAGAGTTGGATCTCATACTGCGTTGTGCCAAATGCGATGAAGTGGATGC
Source organism: Spirochaetales bacterium (assembly GCA_012514185.1). GTDB lineage: Bacteria > Spirochaetota > Spirochaetia > Sphaerochaetales > Sphaerochaetaceae > Sphaerochaeta. The sequence continues at coordinate 6,685 of JAAZAT010000141.1, forward strand.
CTGATATACCTTCCAGGGCATTGGCAACCCCGTGGGCGGTATACTCCTCCAAGGCAAAAACCACATTGATAGATGGGTCGCTTTGCAAGGCGTTGCGTGTGATTTCACGGGCGGCTGCCTCATCGGTGAAGCTGTAGGTTGCACTCACAATCCTTGCGTTGGCCCGCCCGGAGAATGTCTGTACCAATGACTCGACCAGGTTTGTCATGCTGGTGGTGTTCGGCATGGAGCCGATGACCAATGCATTGACCGGCTCATCATCGCCGAAATGGGTGAAGGCATATTCCGCCATCGCCCTGCCGATTTGGCGGTAGTCGGTGGTGATATGAAAATCTGCACTCACGTTGCGTAGTGCGGTATCGGCGAGCACCACCTTGATCCCATCTTCCCGGGCTTCTTCAACCACATCCTCAAGTCGTGAATAGTGGCTTGGAGAGAGCACGATTGCATCGAAATATTGGTCTATTGCTCGTTGGACGGCACGTATCTGGCCTTCGTAGTCGGATTCATTCACCGGGGCGAAGAACTCAAGAACTGCACCCGTAGAGCTGCGGGCGCTGCGGGCCCCGTTCTTCAACGACCCCCAGAATTCGCCTCCCTGCATCATGGTGATGACAGCGATCCGATAAGAGGTATTGGCTTCACTCTTCTTATTCGAGCAGCCTGCGAGAAGGATCAGCAACAGGAGAATCAGGGTGCCTTTCTTCATGATTGCGCCACCTTTATCGGTTGGATGGGCTTATGTTCCGGAATCACAAGCCTTACGAAGGTTCCTACATCCAGCTCGCTGGAAAGTTCCAGGCCATAATCGGAACCATAATAGAGCTGGATGCGCTGATGAACGTTCCTCACCCCGATTCCCGCCCCCTTGGGGTGGTGGCCATCGAAGCTGAGGATGGTCGCGAGTTTTTGCTCATCCATCCCGACCCCGTTGTCACGCACCTCGATGACCACAGCTCCCGGCTTCCTCCTGAAGACCTTGATATCGATATGACCCATCTCCTGCAGATACTTGATCCCGTGGTAGATTGCATTCTCTACAATCGGCTGGATGATGAGCTTGATCGTCGGCAGATTCTCCATCCCTTCTTCCATGGTGATGGAGAACTCGAACTTGTCCTGGTAGCGGATCTGCTGGATTATCAGATAGTTGCGTACGTGCTCAAGCTCCTCGCCGATGGTGATGATGTCCCGACCTTTGCTGATGGAGATGCGGAAGAGCTTTGCAAGGGCGGTTATCATCTTGATCACTCCCTCGGTATCGTTTTGCTCGGCCATCCAGACAACGGAATCGAGGGTGTTGTACAGGAAGTGGGGATTGATTTTTGCCTGCAGTGCATCAAGCTCGAACTTGCGTTTCATCTCCTGGCTGGTGACAATATCATCCATCAGCTGCCGGATGCGCTTGACCATAACAGCAAAGGTCTGGGACAAGGCTGCAACCTCTTGGTTGCCTCCTACTGTCGGAGGGGCGGAGAAGTCTCCCCGTTCCACGCTGTTCATCAATCGGTCGAGCTCCCTGATCGGACGGCTTATATATGCAGAAACCATGCGGGCCAGAACAATGGTGATGACAATGCAGAATCCCAGGACGATAAGCATGATGGTGGTGTACTGATTCAAGCCGGCCATCAGCTCATCCATGAATGCCACACCCACGATTCTCCATCGAGCGTTGTTCACCGTGTCGATGATGACCAACCGCTGCCTTCCCTCGAAGGTGTTGGTGAAGGTTCCGAAAATATACTCCTGGGCGGACTCGAGGTCCTCATTGAACAAATCGGAGTTGATCAGTTGCTGGTACGGGTGGTACACGATTTTGCCGTTGTTGTCGATGAAATACACGTAGCCGGTGGACCCGAGCCTCGCGCTTTGACTCAATTCACTGACCGTCCTGAAGTTCATGTCGATCAACAAAAGGCCCTGGCTCAGCTCCCCCGTCTCATTGGTGTAGCTGATTTGCTGGCTGTACGTGATAACCCAGGGATAGCTTGAAGTGAAGAGCTGCTGGACATGAGGGCCGGTGAAATAGAAGTTGCCTTCACCGCCCAGAGCCCTGGTGAACCATGTCTGCTTGGCAATTTCAGCAGCCGACCGTTTCGGTGCATCGGTGGTGGAGAGCAGTACATTCCCTTCCAGGTCGAACAAGAGAAGGCAGACGATATCCTGGCGGCTGTCGACTATTGAGGAGAGTCTTCTCTCGATTTCGGTTCGAGAGAGTTCGTTGGTTTGCTTGGCAAGGTCGCGGGCGTAGCCGGCGATGGTAAGGATATCGTTGGTATAGTAGTTGAGGTTTGCATTGACCTGTCTGACGATTTCCCTTGTTGAGACGGTGGCGTTCTCCCGGATGGTGGAAGAGAACTGGCTGTACAGGATGGCCGAGATGAGCAAGGTGACGGAGATGGAAACGAAGGCAATGGCAAAGGTGAGGATGGTTTTTATGGAATGGGGGTGTTGCCTGCTCATCGATTTCCTTGCCTGAATTGGGAAGGCGAAAGGCCGACATGCCGCTTGAAACAGAAGCTGAAGTAGTTTGGCTCTGCAAACCCGACCGCTTGTGCTATCTCATACGTCTTGCCCTCGGTCTTGATGAGCAGCTCCTTGGCCCTGTCCATTCTCAGAGCCGTCAAGTACTGCACAAAGCTGATACCTACCTCCTTCTTGAAGGTGGAACTGAAATACGAAGGGCTTACCCCGATCATCTCACAGATTTCTTCCAGTCCGAATCCGGATTCGGTGAAGTGCTTGGCGATCAAGGACTTTGCTTGGCCGATGAACTGGATGTGCGATTGTGCACGCTGGCCTGCAATGGCCTGCCGGACCAGCAGGCAAAGCCGGGCAAGGTAGCGTTTTGCCTTGCCCAGGGTTGAAAGGGTGGCGAGTTCGGAGAAGAGGTTTCTTCCCTCCCCTTCGACCAGGGAAAAGAGCGTATAGCCATATGCATGGGCAAGGTCCTGGAGTGAGAAGACCAGCTCCAGCAGCAAGGCTTGCAGCTGTTCCAGGTCCAGGGAGGCGAGTTGCTCGCCAAGCAGCTGGTTTACCGCCTCATTCACCTGCTCCTCACTGCCCATCTTCACGGCAACCAGTACATTTGCCTTCAAAGCCTCAAGCTGCTGCTGATGCTCCTCGACCGGCAGCTTCTCCAAGTCGCTGATGAACAGGAGCGTCTGCTCGGGATAACAAGAACTGTAGTTGAGGGCCGACAATGCCTGATGATAGGACTGCTTGATGGAAGAAGGTGAGTGCACAAGGGTTCCGACGCCCAAAACAGCTTGGAACGAGTACTTTTGCAGGTATGCCTGCAGCTGTTCAGCTTTGCGGTAGGTCTGTTTGCGGAAGACCGAATCATAATGGTCCAGGCCGTGGCTTTGGGAGCTGAAAATAATGACGATCTGGTTTTCAAACTGAAAGAGCAGCACTCCGTCTTCCTTTTTCAACACCTGTTCAACAATCTCAAACATGGCCATCGTTTGCAAGGGGTCATCCATCACATGGTCGGTCTCGATGACGGCGACCATGAATTCATCCTTATCCAAATTGAAGCCGTATTCCGCCGCTTTTGCAAGCAATGCAGTATCGGAGGCGGGGTGCACAGCAGTCAACAGCGATACCAGAAACTTCTCCCTGATGAGCGGAAGGGCCTGCTGGTACACCTGATTGAGCCTGTCCTGGTCCTGGATGCGCTTGATCTCCTCATCCAGATGTTTTCCCAGGCGCTTGAGCAGATTGCACAAGTCTTCCACCGAAACCGGCTTGAGCACATACTCACTGACATCGTAGCGCATCGCCTGCTGGGCATAGGTGAATTCGTCATATCCGCTGAGGATGACCAAGGTCGTGGTCGGATGTGTGAGGCGGATTTTCTGGATCAACTCGATGCCGTCCAAATAAGGCATCCTGATATCGGTGATCACAACATCGGGATGCAGCTCCTCAACCAATTCCAAGGCTTCGATGCCGTTGCCGGCTTCACCCACTACGCAAAAGCCATACCGCTCCCACGGGGTGCGGCTGCGAATCCCCTCTCGTACTGCTGTCTCATCATCAACCAAAAGAATCGTATACGGCATAGGGTATATGGTAGTGGCAAAGACTCAATGACGCAAGAAAATTACCCGTTGCACCACCAATCAAACATAACCGAGGTAGAGCGGTTCATCTCCTGCATGAAAGCCGATGTATGCTTTCTCAGGTAGTAGTAATCGGCAAGGGTGCCGGTGTTCTGGTAGGGCAGGGATTGGCTTCTGCGTCGATCCTCTTCATGGACTTTATAGGCCTTCTGAAGTTGCTCGAGGTGGGGCTCCTCATAGCGGTCCTGCATGAAGATGGAGTCCTGGGGACATCGGGGGGTCGGTCTGGCCGGACCTTTGGCCTTGGGGTATCCAAAAATGAGCATGCAGGCGGGAATGGTGTACTGCTTGAGCTCAAGCAGGTCCCTCAGTTGTTCAAAATGCTCGATGACATCGCCGATGTAACAGGAACCGAGACCCAAGGCCTCGGCGGCAACCACGGCATTCTGGGCTGCGATGACGGCATCCTGCAGGCAGAGGTGCAGATCTCCCAGTCCGGGCTTTCTGAAGGAGGCAAGGCTTGCCTTCTCAGCCCTGTCTACTGCGCCGCTTTCATGGAAGTAGTTGACCCACTTCTGCATGTCGGCAAGGAAAACCCAGACCAAGGGGGCTCTCTCGATCATGCTCTGCTCGTCGCAGATTTTGGCAAGCTTCTCTTTCTTGGAGGAGTCATGGACCTCGACTATGGAATAGAGGGCCATATTGCCGGCGGTGGGGGCGCGCAAGGTCGCTTCCTTGAGCTGGAAGAGGGCTTCCGGTTCGATGATGCGGTCCTCAAAGCTGCGTACCGATCGACGATTGTTCAAGAGTTGTAAGGTTTCATGCATGCGTAGAGTATAGGACAAAGTCCGCTCTTCTTCCAGAGAAGATATACAAATCACCCTGTATCGTATATCCTGTACCTATGAAGAGCGTGAAAGCCTACCGATATCGATACTTGATCCTTCTGTGTCTCGTACTGCTGATTTTCTCAGTCGAGATACAGTGGTTGAACCTTGCACCGGTTGGCAGGGTCGCCAACCGTTATTATCAAGGACAGCTGTCCTTGCGGTATGCTTCTCCGGTGGACTTGCTCTCCCTGACCTATCTGCTGGTCTTCGTGGTGGCGAGCATCCCTTCTTCCTATCTGTTGCATAGATTGGGCCCACGCTGGGCCGTCTGGATTGCAAGCGGCCTCATCGTCTTTGGATCGATGACGAAATGGCTCTACGTGGCAAGCCTCCCGGCAGTGCTGTTCGGCCAGTTCTTTCTGGCTCTGGGCCAAGCCTTGGTGCTTACCAGCATCACGGAGATTGTTGCACGTTGGTTTCCCATCCGCGAGCGAGGCATGGCTGTCGGCATCACGTCGGCAAGCCAATACCTTTCGCTTGCTGTCGTGATGATAGTCTCCCCCATGTTGGTGGTGACGCGTGCAAATGATCCGGCTTGGGGACAGGGCTTTGAGCGGATGATGAGCATATATGCCGTCGCAAGCTCAATCCTCGCCCTGATCCCGGCTTTCCTGATCAAGGATAATCCCCCGACGCCGTCCTCCACCCTGCAGGTGCCGCAGACTCAGAGCTTTCGGACTTCGTTCAAGATCATGAACCAGAACTCCTCGCTCAGGGGCTTGATGATCATCTTCTCCATCGGATGGGGTGTTCTTATGACGCTTTTCATCAAGGTCGATGAGATCAGCGCTCTTCTGGGGTTTGACGACTCCTCCGGTTTCCTGGGAATCGCCATGTTTGCAGGCGGCATGGTGGGAGCCATCGTGCTGCCGGCCCTCTCGGACCGCTATCGAAGGCGGAAGTTGTTCTTTGTGTTTTGCAACGTCTGCTCGATTCCCGGAATCCTCTTGCTGGTATTCTGCCAGCAAATCGGGGCTGTCCTGCTTTCCAGCGAGGCCATCGCCCTGATCGGAGCTTCCATCGTAGGCCTGTCGCTCCTGTCTTCCATACCCATCGGCAGCCAGTACGCTGCAGAGCTGGGCATCGGCATCAGCGAGGAGGTCATCCAGGGCTTGCTTTTGCTCTTCAGCCAGGCTTCTTGTGCCGTAATCATGCTCATCAACCTGGTGGCAACGGATGAGTACTCCCCGATGGTCCTCTCAACCCTTGCAGGCCTGTTGGCTGCTTCCATGATCGGAAGCAGCTTCCTGAAGGAAAGTGAGATGATCGTAACCGAGGAAGAGCGGCTGAAAGAGGCCATAGAGCAGGAAATCGTCCATCTGCAGTAGCAGTCGTTGCTCCCTATTTTGTTTGTGGCCGCAGGCCTTCGTTCCAGGTGTTGAAGGCATGCACCTTGTCCAGATCCATACGGATCCGGTTTGCCTTCTCGCTCTCTTTGTGCTTTGCGCTCAATTCTGAGTCCGATCCCGGATAGCCGAGTACCAGCATGATCATAAGCGTATCGCCTTCAGCGATTCCCAACACCTTCTTCGCCTCGTCGGCGTTGAAGCCGGCTATGGGGTGGACGTACAGGCCTTCACTGACGGCTTGGATCTGATACGCCATGGTGGCCATGCCCAGTTCAAAAGGGGCGTAATGGCGGTCACCCAGGGTCATGCCCCAAGCATTGTTGGTCACCACCGCAACGATTGCGGGGGCCTTCTTCGCCCAGTAGTTGCCCGGAGACAGGGTCTCCTTGACCTTGGAAAGGATTGCCTGGTCGGTTACGGTGATGTACCGCCACGGTTGGTTGTTCATGGATGAAGGGGCGGTATGGGCAGCCTCGGCGAGACGCACCAGCACTTCTTTTTCAATGGGTTTTGTATCGAGGGCCCGATACGCTCTTCTTTCTTCAATTGCTTGCAACATAGCTTGGTGTTTCCTCCAGTATGAGGTCAATGTACTACAAAGTTTTGCAATCGTGTGAAAAAGAAAGGCTCTCTTGTACGCTTTGAATTCTTTGTCTGAAAAGCCTCAAGGCTATGGTAACAAAGCAGGATCAGCCTTGGCCTGTACGAACTCAATGGCCTCTTTTCCTGTGCAGTACTCGATTTCGATGACTATGCCGAGTGCCTGATGGCAGGCTTCGGTCTTCTCGATGCGCTGGGCAACCGGCACCGAGGCACAGTACTTGTCCGCCATGGCAAGGAAGGCCTTCCGCCAAAGTTGTCCTTCGACAGGAGCTGCCTTTCCAAAAACAATCACGCTGCGGAAGCAGGAGGTGTACTGTGCTGGGACAATGGTGTCCTCATCAACAACGGTGAAGCTTACTTTCGGGTGCCGGAGTATTGCATCAACCTTATGGCCTTCCCGTGCAGAGTGGAGAAAAATCTTCCCTTCGTAGTACACGTAATTCAACGGAACTGCATAAGGGTAATCCCCGTCTCCGAGACAGGCAAGCACCCCATGGCTGCCCCGCTTCAGTACCGATTCACTCTCTTCTTGCGAGAGCAGTTGCCTGCTCCTCCTCATTGTCCTGAACTGCATGGCTGCTCCTTGGGCCTAAAAAACGGGGAAGGCCAAGCCATCCCCGTCTTGTAATCCGCAACCCTTGTTAGTCGCGCGGTGAAAAGTCAGACTTAGGAGCCCCGCAGAGAGGGCATACCCAATCTTCTGGAAGGTCTTCAAAGGCTGTTCCTGGTTTGATACCGTTGTCGGGATCACCAACTGTCGGGTCGTATACATACCCGCAAAGATCGCATTCATACTCTTTCATTGTCGTTTCCTCCTACATCTGAAGCATAGCGATATTCAAGCCAAGCGGCAAGAAAAATATTATTGGTACAAAGCCAGGATCTTGGTAAGCATTTTGCAGAATTTCTTCCTGAAGCTCTCGGGGCCCAATATTTCCACCGAATCCCCGCATTGGATGATGCGCAGATACAGCTCGATGGAGTTCTCGACATCCATGTTGCAGACCAATGTTCCATCGTTCTGCTTTTCAAAAACCGGGGTCCCATGCACCACCGACCTGAAGACGTTCATAGCGGAACGCTCCTTGAGCTTCAGGCTGAGAGGGATCATGTCGATGCTCTCATAGCGCTCCTTGGATTCGGGAAACTTGAAAGGTTTGAGGTTGTCGGGAATCGTATAGGTTTCGTTGAGGATGGTGGCGCTGGTGATGGTGCTGATATCGATGGTGACAATCTCGGTGGTGTGCCGAAGGCGTCCGGTGACACTGATCGGGTGTCTGCCGCCGGTGTCTTCCTCTCGAAATCCGATGAAGTAGGGGGCCAGCTCGGTCTCGATCGGGTCGAATCCCTTGAGGCTTTGCACGATGCGCACGATACGTCCCGACACCCAGCTGTCAATGAGCACTTCAAGAATGGCATTGAACTTGCTGCTCTCCTTCTTCTCCTGCAGCTGCTTGTCGATCTGTTCGGCAAGACCGACGACGTTCTCGCTTATCTTCGGCGCGTAGGAGCGCATGTTCATGGCGATCTTTCTCAGGCCCGAAGCCAGGTGAGGGTTCTGAAACTCGGTGCTGTTTGCAAGCATCTCAGCAGAGAGGTTGAAGGCAAGGCTCTCATACACGCTGAGGGCGATGCTCTCATCCTCCTCGCGGTTCTTGATCTTGATGAGGCTGTTCTCCTCATAGATGTCGATGTATTGTTTCAGTTCATCCACATACCTGCTGATGGTCGAGCGATGAACTCCCAATCGACGTGCTATTTCCGCCCTCCTGAGTCCCTCAGGATGTGAGTGCAGCAACAGCTCCAGTTGCGCAACGCGTTCACCTTTCATACATTTCCTCTTATTTGCACCATTCTGCAACAAAATACATGTCAGTATAGCACGTCAAGGACATCTGGCAAGTGGAAAATGCACAAATGGAGAAACTTCCTGCAACACCATGGAGAGTTGTCGGGCAAGAGCTGTCGTGCTAGGATGGTGATACAGGACAAGGAGCGACTACCATGGATGAACGACTTACGAAGCTTGAGATGAAACTAGCCTATGCTGAAGAGACGATAGTGACTCTCGACCAGGTCGTAACTGATCAGGCAAAGGAGATTGCGCTCTTGACCGCCCGTCTGGAAAAACTGGAAAAACGGGTAACTGACCTGGCCGAGGAAGATCGGGATGGCATGATCGGCGATCAGAGGCCACCCCACTATTGATCAGATGAACAGATTGATCTTGCTCTCGCTGGCTGCTCCCATGTAGGTGGCAACTCCACCGATTTCAACGCCGTCAAGCAGTTCTTCGGCCTTGATTCCCATGATATCCATGGACATCTGGCAGGCCACCATGCGAACCCCGCTCTTGCGGGCATCCTCATACATCTGCTGCACTTGGTCGACATGTTTCTTTTTCATGCGGCCTTTCATCATTGCAGCCCCCATGCCTCCCATATTCATGGAAGAGAGGGCAAGCTTGTCCATGCCCTTGGGCAGCATGGCTCCGAACATCGTTCCCATGAAGTCCTTCTTCACTTTGGGGGCATCCTTCTTGCGAAGCACCGACAAGCCCCAGAAGGTGAAGAACATCGTCACCGACTTGCCGGATGCGGCAGCCCCGTTGGCGAGGACGAATGATGCCAGAGCCTTGTCCAGGTCATTGGAGAAAACAATCATGGTAGCCCCGTTGTCGCTGTCGCAGATGGCAGGTTTCTCTCCTGCTGAATCGGGCATGCTGCAGACACTGGCATTGCCTTTGCCTACGACAGCCTCGATGATGCCGTCGGTGGTTTTTACGCTTACCAGCTCATTGCCGGTGAGCTTGCACCAGGCCTGGACATCGACGCCGAAGCCGGGATCGGACGCCTTGATGACGATTCGATCACCTTCCTCAAGGTTATCGATCTCCCGCTTCAGACGGATGATCGGACCGGGACACTGCAGGCCGCAGGCATCGACAGTAAGGATCTTGTTCTCGGACCGTTTACGGAACGACCCGTCCTCATGCAGATGATTGATGATTCCACTGTTCTCCCTGACCGATATCTTGTCCTTGTTCTCCAGCAGGTAGCACTCACGAACCGCACTGTCATACGTCTTATACCCGCCGGTGAGGTTGCGTACGTTTGCATAGCCGTTCTGCCTGAGCACACGTTCTGCAAGGTAGCCTCTGAGGCCCATGGCACAATAGACGATGACCAGCCGGTCGGTGGGAACCATCAGCAGTTTCTGCCTCAGGATGGTGTGGGGAATGTTGACCGACCCCTCGATCGCACCAAGCTCAAACTCCTCCTCGGTACGTACATCAAGGACGAAAGCACCATTTTTACGTGCCTTTTCCGCTTCCTCCCAACTGATGGTGTCACTGAGCCCTTCAAGGGTGTTGACGGCAATGAACCCGACCATGTTCACCGGGTCTTTGGCACTGGAGAAGGGCGGTGCATACGCTTGCTCGAAATCCGCCAAATCGTAGACGGTGCCTTCTTTTCCGATGAAAGCGCTGATGACGTCGATCCGCTTGTCGACTCCGTCGTACCCGACCGACTGTGCCCCCCAGAGCCTGCCGGTTTCCGGATGATAGAGAATCTTGAGGGTGAGCTGACGGCTGTTGGGATAGTAGCCGGCATGATTGCCTGCATGGGTGACCGCCGTCCGATAGGGAAGGCCTGCAGCCTTGAGCCCCTTTTCCGTGAGCCCGGTGGAGGCTGTCGTCATATCGAATATCTTGGCGATGCTCGTGGCGATCGTCCCTGTATACGGGCGCTTGTTGCCGTCGATGATGGCATCGGCGCACAGGCGCGCCTGCTTGTTGGCAGGACCTGCCAAAGGGATGGTGCAAGCGAGCTTGGTCAGCGGGCTTGCAAATTCGATGGCATCCCCAACCGCCCTGATGTCCTTGTCGTTGGTGGTGAAAAACTCATCCACCTTGATCGCCCCGCTCTTGGACAGCTCGATGCCCGATTCCTTGAGGAAGGCGGTGTCGGGGCGAACACCGATGGAGAGGATGACGATGTCTGCATCGATGAGGGTGCCCGAGGAGAGCCGGACGCTGACAATGCTGTCATGGTCCTCAAAGGCCGACACCCCGTCCTTCAGGTACAGATTCACTCCCTTCGCTCTCAGGTGCTGCTGCACCTCGGCAGCCAAGTCGTAGTCGATGATGTTCATCACCTGCTCGAGGGCTTCCACCACGCTTACTTCGAGCCCTCGTTCCTTCAAGTTTTCGGCCATTTCCAGACCGATGAAGCCGCCGCCGACGACCACTGCACGCTTTGTTGCAGGGCTGTCGATCTTTTCCTTGATGCTGTCGATGTCGGAGACGGAGCGCAACGAATAGACGGCCCTATGGTCGATGCCGGGGATGGGAGGATGCACCGCTTTTGCCCCGGGGGAGAGGATGAGGGTGTCGTAACGCTCATCATATTCGTTCTGGTTCTTCAAGTCCCTCACGCGGATGGTCTTTGCCTTGCGGTTGATCGAGATCACCTCGCTTTCCACCCTCGCCTCCACATTCAGAGACTCCATGAAGCGTTCGGGAGTCATCACAAACAGGCGGGAACGCTCGGTGATGACCTTGCCTGCATAGTATGGGAGTCCGCAGTTCGCATAGCTGATGTACTTGCCGCGCTCGAACATGATGATTTGGGCGTTCTCGTCCCTTCTCCTGAGTCTTGCAGCGGTGCCTGCACCTCCTGCGACTCCTCCGACAATGAGATATTTTGCCATAGGTCCTCCTACGTGGTGGCTTGGGTGAATAACAGTTCTTCGGGTATATGAAGTTCGGAGCAACTATAAGCCTTGACCATCTCTCTTCCTGTTTCTGTCAGGGATACCGTAAGGCTCCTTCGGTCTGAACTGCTGAGGGTCCGCTTGACCAGTGCCCTGGTTTCCAGGCTGTCCAGAATGCGGGTGAGGCGGGAAGGGGAGAGTTCGAGTTCCTTTGCGAGGGCGCTCGGTTCAAAGATTCCTTTGTTGACTGCACAGAGGAGCAGGGCATCGTTGAAGGAAAGTCCGGTCTGCTCTTTGAGTTGGTCTTCGAAGTTGCGCAGTGATGTCTGCAACTTTCGGATTGCGCATAGGTCGATCATGCAAGGCTCCAAATGTTTAAGTATGACAATAATTGCCAAGAACAACTATAGTGCCGGTTTGCTTGTTACGTCAATATCTAGATAAAAAAAGAGTGAATGAAATGATGTGACATAGCTAATAGCCAATATTCCTTACATTCGAAAAAAGCTGGAAAATTTCGAAAAATTGCGCAGATTGTTCTGACAGAGGTGGTTCTTTCTGGAAGAAAAATAATAATATCGTGCTATGAAGAATCGATAAAATTATATAAGATAATAGTATAATCATTGCTCTATTGACAATTTCGGACAATTCAGCGTATCCTTCCCTTAGGAAGGGATATGATGAAGAGGAAGAAAGAGGTACCACGATTGGGAAGTCTTCACTTCAGTGCCCGCCAAGGTTTCTGCATACGTATTCTACATCATTGATGGGTGTTTTCCTCTTGTTTGTTGCAACCAATATTGCATCCGGCTTTTCTACGATGTCTGCAACACATCTCCCTTGGGCCAGTGATAGTTCCCGATCACTGGCCTTCTTTTTTTCCAGCAGGCCAAATCCTTTTCTCTGAAGGTCTTATCTTCAAACTGGAATTTCAATCAAACACAACATGCTTTGATAAAATTTGATAAAATTATATATATATTAAAGATTTAGATATTAATAAATAAATAAATACTTATTTGACATACTAGAATACAAGTGATACTATACCGACATACTGTGTATTTATTCCTATAAGATTCAAAGAATGCAACAAGTAAGTGAGGAACAACATGGCGAGTCTTATCTATACATGGGTGAACAAAATCCGAGCAACACTCATGATCTCGATCACCGCTTTCACCGTACTATTATGTCTCTTGCAGGTGGTATTGCGATACTTCACCTTCCTCTCACTCAGACCCTTCGCCTGGGGCGATGAGATTGTCCGTCTCTCCTCCATCTGGGTGATTTTTCTGGGTGTGTCGCTTGGTATCAGGGAGAACAGCCATTTTGCTGTAGACCTCTTCTTGAACAAGATACCATCTGAAAAGGTTCGCAGCCTTGCCGACCGGATCCTGGACATCCTGGCGATTGGGGTGTTCTGCATCATCGCCTACCAAGGATTTCTCTACACCAGCACCAACGTAACCAGCCTGCTTCAGAACATCCATATTTCCATGGCTTGGTTCTATGCAGCCATTCCCGTAGGTTCGCTGTTGTGTCTTTTTGAGTATGGATATCGCATGGCCTGGGGCAAGTCGTACAAACAACGTGCCTTGATCACCAAGAAAAGGGAGCAGAAGTAATATGTGGCAGGTATTTTGGGTATTCGCAGTTTTGCTTGTTTTGATTTTCACCGGTCTCCCCGTATATCTGGCTTTGCTGCTCACTTCGGTGGCATTCATGATAGGGATGGATCTTCCCCTGAACCTGATTGTGATCAAGATGTTCGGCGGGGTGAACTCGTTCTCCCTGATGGCCATCCCGTTCTTCATCATTGCAGGCAACATCATGGCCAAGGCGGATATCACCGACAAGATCATCGATCTGTCCGACTCCTTGGTCGGTCAGTTCAAGGGCGGCTTGGGCCACGTAAACATTCTTGCTTCCATGTTCTTCGGAGGAATCCAGGGTTCGGGCATCGCCGATGCCTCGGCGATTGGAGGCATGTTGATTCCCGCAATGGAGAAGCAGGGGTATGACAAGGACTATGCGGTCGCGGTAACCGCCGGGTCTTCCATGCTCAGTCCCATCATTCCTCCCAGCATCGCCATGATCCTGTACTCCTACTATACCGAAATACCGGTAAGCCGGCTTTTTCTCGGTGGTGTCCTGCCTGGTGTCCTGATCGCCTTGCTGCAAATGGGGGTGAACCGGTATGTATATGCAAAACGCAAGTACAACATTCCCACCAGGGCATTCTCGTTGAAAAAATTAATCCACTCCTTGTATGGTTCAATTGGTGCTTTGTTGATGCCCATCATCATCATTGTCGGTATTGTAACCGGCATCGTGACGGCAACCGAAGCCGGTGTCATCGCAATTGCCTATGGCCTGATTTATGGATTCATCATCTCCAAGAAGCTGAACATGAAGGACTTGCCTGACATCTTGATCAGCAGTGCGCACACCACCGCCATCGTCATGATCACCATCGCTTCTGCGGCAGCGCTCTCGAACGTTCTGGTACGCATGCGCTTCCAGAACGAAGTGTTGAATTTTGTGGTCAATACCATCGGCAGCCCCATGACCGGTACCATGTTCCTCATGGTGGTCATCTTCATCCTGGGTATGTTCCTCGATCCCACCGTGCTCATCGCAATGCTTGCCCCTACGGTGCTTGCAATCGGCAATGCCTTTGGTTTCGACGCTATTCACTACGGGGTGGTGATGGTCATCCTGATGCAGGTCGGAGCCATCACCCCGCCGGTCGGCTCGTTCCTCTTTGTTGCTTGCGGTGTAGCCAACCTGCCAATCGATAAAGCGGTAAAACCCCTTATTCCTTTCATTGTGACGGTATTGGTCGTGGTGCTTCTGAGTTTCTTCATTCCACCCATCGTCACCTTGCTTCCCAAGATGATTGTATAGGAGGCATGCCGATATGCAGCGTAAAGATGGACAGATGTATGCCCCGGTCGGGGCAAAGAACCTGGTATGTAATCCCGGTGAGTTTACCATCGGGGTCATCGGGCTCGACCACGGCCACATCTATGGCATGTGCAACGGTCTTGTGGAGGCAGGGGCGATGGTCACCCATGTCTACGATCCCGACCAGGAGAAACTTGCAGCGTTCGTGAAAGCCTTCCCCTCTGCCAAGGTGGCAAGCTCTGAAGCGGCGATTTTTGACAATCCCGGCATTGATTTGGTGGCTACAGCTGCCATTCCGTCCGATCGGAGCGGCATCATCACCAAGGCCCTGATGTCGGGCAAGCATGCCTTCTCCGACAAGCCCGCCATGACCAACCTCGATCAACTTGAGGCGGTCCGTTCGGCTGTCGAACTCAGCGGCAAGCGCTTTGGCATCTATTTCAGTGAGCGCCTTCATGTCGAAGCCGCCGGCTTTGCCGACAACCTCATTGCAGAAGGATTTATCGGGAAGGTTGTGCAAACCATTGTTCTGGGCCCTCATCGGTTGAATAAGGGCAGCCGTCCGGCATGGTTCTTCCAGAAAGAACGGTTCGGGGGCATCCTCACTGATATTGGAAGCCATCAGATCGACCAGATCCTTCACTATGGCAATGCAAAGCATGCCCGGGTTCTGGCAAGCAAGGTTGCAAATTACCACAATCCCGATCATCCGGATTTTGAAGACTTTGGAGATGCATCCCTGCTCTGCGACAATGGGAGCAGCGGATATTTCCGGGTCGACTGGTTCACCGCCGACGGGCTTCGTGCCTGGGGGGATGGAAGGACGATCATATTGGGCACCGAGGGACATATCGAGTTACGAAAATATGTAGACCTTGGACGGTCGGATACGCCCAACATGGTGTATATGGCCAATGGCAAGGGCGAGTTCTGCTACGATGCAAACAATACCGTCGGGTTCCCGTTCTTCGGCCGTTTCATCCGCGACTGTCTGGACGGCACCGAGTTTGCAATTTCCCAACAGTACACCTTGCACATCATGGAGCTGGCTCTCACCGCCCAAAAGCTTGCGACCAGAATTAAGGAGGAGGGAGTATGATTCGTATTGGAATAGTGGGAGCGGGAGCAATCGCCGCAGTACATATCGACAGTTTTCTCCAGTTTGGGTCGCTTTGTGAGGTGACAGCCGTCTGCGACACCTTTGTAGAGAAGGCCCAGGCCTTGATCACCGAGAAAAAGCTGGAAGCAAAGGCGTACAGAGATGTTCAGACCATGGTCGACGAAGCATCACTGGATGCGATAAGCATCTGCCTGCCGCCGAATCTCCATGCCAAGGTGGCTGTAGAGGCTCTTATGAACAACATGCATGTCATCGTCGAAAAACCGATGGCAAGCAGCTTGGAAGAGTGCGACCAGATGATTGCCGCCGCCGAAAAGAACAACAGGCTCTTGTGCGTGGTGAGCCAGAACCGGTGGAAGACCCAGCTTGTCAACGTCAAGCAAATTTTGGATGAAGGGCTTTTGGGGAAGGTGGTGCATGCTTCGTTCGATTCGCTCTGGTGGCGCGGGGGTGTGTACTATGACCTGTGGTGGCGCGGGACGTGGGAGCAGGAGGCCGGCGGCGTGTTCACCAGCCATTCGGTCCACTACCTGGACCTGATGCACATGCTCTTTGGCATGCCCAAACAGGTGCAGGCGTTCATCAGCAACATCAACCATACAAACAGCGAGTGCGAGGACATCGGGTTTGCAGTTTTCACCTATGAGGACAAGGTGGTCAACTTCACCTCTTCGCTTGTCTCTCACGGCGAGAAGCAGGCAATTGTCATCAACGGTGAGAAGGCGAGTGTGACCATCCCGTTCAGCGTTTCTGCCTACAACAGCCTGCCCAACGGCTTTCCCGAGCCGAACAAGGAGTTGGAACAGCAGATCCAGAGGCGGTATGAAGAGTTGGGAAATCTTGCCTTGGAAGGCCATCCGGCGCAGCTATTGAACTTCCTCCTTGCCATTGATAAGAAGGAGGCTCTTGTTCTGGATGGGAGGACGGGAAGGCAGACCATTGAGTTAATCCATGCAGTCTACAAGTCTGCAGTACAACAGCAGCCGATAGACCTTCCCCTCGGGAGTTCCGATCCTTTCTATACCAAGGAAGGGCTGGTCCGACAAATGCCCAAGTTCCATGCCAAGGGTAAAAGTGTTGATAACTTTTCGACTTCCAAGATCACCTTGGGACGGGATTTCAACGCATAAGAGAGTCACTTGACCCGAAGTTTTCGGGTAGAGAAATACGTAGGAGGATTCGATATGAAGAAAAGCTTGATTTTGGTGCTCGCACTGGTGCTCCTAATCGGCACAACGCTGGTCGCACAAGGTTCAAAGGAGGGGGCTGCACAGACGTACAAGCTCAGGGCTTCCACCAACCTTGCAGGTACCGGTACGATCGGTCGCGGCTTGACGAAGTTTGTTGAATTGGTCAACGAGAAAAGCGGTGGACGCATTGTTGCCACCGCCAACTATGGTTCTGAGCTCGGCAACCAGGCCGAGCAGGTTGAGATGGCCCGCACCGGGTCCTTGGAGATGGTCGTTGCAGCACCCGGTACCGGTCCCGGCACTTGGGTCCCGCAGCTGATGATGTTCGAATTCCCCTATATCTTCAAGGACAACGACCACTATCGCAGAGTGCTCAAGGGTCTTGAAGGCGAGGTGACCAAGTTGGTGCAACCCTATGGCTTCATCGCCCTCGCAGGCCAGAGCCAAGGTTCCAGGCATATGCTGACCAAGAAGCCGGTCACCAAGCTTGAGGATCTGGCAAACATGAAGATGCGCGGCCCCAATGCCGTCTACATCAGCATGTTCAAGCACCTTGGTGCTGCCGGAACCACGATGGACTGGAACGAGATCTATACCGCTTTGCAGACCGGTGTCGTCGATGGTATGGAAGCCTCACCGAGCATGATCAACTCGATGAAGTTCCAGGATGTTGCAAAGAACCTGACCATCACCGACCACATCATCGCCTGCACCTATTACTTCTTCAACGAGAAGTGGTTCAACTCCCTGCCATCCGACCTGCAGGCAGTGGTGCGCGAGGCA
>JAAZAT010000303.1 GCA_012514185.1 Spirochaetales bacterium
GAAAAGGTCAGGCCAAGAAGCATGGTGGTGTCGGTCAGCACATCGGCGTAACCACTAAGCGCGTATTCCGCCCCAATCTCGTAACGATCAAGACTTTGGTCAACGGAGCTCCCCGCACCATTAAGATTTGCACTCGTTGCTTGAGGAGCGGAAAGGTCGAGAAGCTCGTATAACAGTAAGTGTTACACCGTCTCGATCGACAGAGAGCCCACTTTTGGGCTCTTTTTGTATATTCAGACAACACATTTGTTCAGTGAGTTGTTCATTATCTTGAAATGGGGGTCGTTGCAATGGGCAGTATTCGGGTACATGCAGTAGAGAGTTCCAATCTGGTATCGAAAGAGGGCTGTGAGAAGCTCGTCCGGATCTTCCGACATGCCAAGGAAACGCATCAAGTTTTCGTACTGGCGCCCCTTCGTGATACTGAGTTCGAACTTGCAAGCCTCCTGGCCTGCGCAAAGGATCACGATGAACGACTGTGGTCGATGCAGGAGCAACGCTTCTCCAGTTGGACGGAGCTGGTGGAAATCATCCTGACGGTGCCCGCCGGAAGAAATGTGCTGGAACGCATCAAGCATGGCTTCGCCGACATTGAGGACATCCTGCGCTCCGTTTGGTTGGTGGAAGAGGTGTCATCAGGTGTGCAACAATACCTTGAGAAACTCTGTGACAGCTGGATAGCAGACCTTCTTTGTCATTATGCAACCACCCAAGGCATTGCCGCCGACTTGGTTGAATATTCTGCGCTTGACGTGGAATCTGCACCATCGAAGCGGCTGCTTGTTGTATACGGCCAGCTCCCCCAGCCTGAAGGCAGCATGGTGCACGATGGCAGAAGCGAATACGCAGCATCGCTTCTTGCCGGACTTCTCAAAGCAAAAGGGGTGACGTTCTGGAACAACACCTCGTTGTTGAAGAATGCAGACAGTAACGAAGTTCCTTCGGCCTTGGTGATTCGCTGCCTGTCCTACTCGGAAGCGACTGAACTCTCCTTTTTTGGTGCGCCCGTCATTCATCCGCAGGCTCTGCTGCCTGCCATCAATGAGTCCATCAGTGTGCAACTTCGTTGGTGGGGTGATGAAAACGATGAGGGAACCATCATCAGCAAGGATGGGAACGGAGAACAACCCAATAAGGTGAAAGGGTTTTCAATCATTCACGACATCGCCCTGATAAACGTGGAGGGGGCGGGCATGAGCGGAGTCATCGGCATCGCAAGCCGATTGTTCACCGCCATGCGTGAAGCATCCATATCCGTCATCCTCATCAGCCAGGCAAGCAGTGAGTACTCCATCTGTTTTGCAGTACCTGCAGGCCAGATGGAAAAAGCCTGTACGGTTGCAAGAGAAGCCTTCTCCCACGAGCTGAACGAACATCTGATCCAAAGCATTGAAGGCGAGTCGGGCCTGGCCATCCTTGCCGCCGTCGGCAAGCAGATGACCGGCCAGGCAGGAATAGCCGGCAAGTTTTTCTCTTCGCTCGGAAGGGCATCTGTCAATGTGATAGCAATCGCCCAGGGGTCGAGTGAAACCAATATCAGTGCAGTGATCAAGGGAAGCGACTCCAAGAAAGCCCTCAGGGCTTTGCATGCCCGTTTCTTCCTCTCCAAACAGGCTCTCTCCGTCGGCTTGATCGGACCCGGCAACATTGGAAGCACCTTGCTGGAACAGATCGAATCTGAAAGCCAGCGGCTCAAGGAGCAATTTGGAGTCGACATCCACATCCGCGGGATTGCCAACTCCAAGAAGATGGTGCTCGACCAGGATGGAATCGATCCCGGCGGGTGGAAAGTACGCTTTGACCAAGAAGCCGTGCCTCTGGATCTGGATCTCTTTGTCCGCCACATCGGTGCAACGTATTTCCCCCACTCCTTGATCATCGACTGCACAACCAGCAGCCAGCTTGCCCGGCAGTACGACAATTGGCTTGAGATGGGGATTCATGTCATCACCCCCAACAAGAAAGCCGGCACCGCTCCCATGGCATACTACAACAAGCTCTTCGACACCTGCCTCAGGACAGGACGCCGCTTCCTGTATGAAACCACCGTCGGTGCAGGGCTTCCGGTCATCTGCACTCTCAAGGACCTTGTCCAGACAGGAGATAGAATCCACCGCATCGAAGGAATCGTCAGCGGTACCTTGGCTTGGTTGTTCTCAACCTACGACGGGTCGGTCCCCTTCAGCACGCTGGTTCGGAAAGCCAAGGACATGGGGTACACCGAACCCGATCCCCGTGACGATCTCTCGGGCATGGATGTCGGGCGGAAGACGGTCATTCTTGCACGTGAGATGGGCTACGAGGTTGAGGTTCAGGATATCCCGATCCAAAGCCTTGTTCCCGCTGGTATGGCTTCACTCTCCATCGAGGCTTTCATGCAGAACCTGGAAGTGCTGGATTCCCCTATCGAACAGGCCTACCGCGATGCCGAGAGAAAGGGCGAGAAGCTGCGCTACGTGGGAGTAGTCGATGAGAAGGGGGCCTGCAGCGCATCGCTGGCCAGCTTCAAAGCTGATCATCCCTTCGCCCAGACCAGCGGAACGGATAACGTGATTTGCTTCACGACCGACCGGTATTTGAACCAGCCTTTGGTGATCAAGGGACCGGGAGCCGGTAGGGAAGTGACTGCCGGCGGAGTATTTGCCGATTTGCTTCGTCTTGCAGCGTATCTCGGAGCAAGGATATAGGAGGTAGGAACATGAAATTTGCATCAACCCGCGGCAAAGCGCCGCTAGTCAGCGCCAGCCAGGCGATCATGCAGGGGCTCGCTCCTGATGGAGGGCTTTATGTCCCAAAGTCGTTTCCCTCCTTGGGAAATCTCCCGATCCACGAGATTTCCAGCTATCCCGAACTTGCTTTCGAGGTGCTTGCTCCCTTTTTCGAGGATGATCCGCTGAAGGAAGACCTTGCAGAAATCTGCATGGATGCTTTCAACTTTCCAGTCCCTTTGGTCACCCTTAAGGATCAGGATGCAGTGCTTGAGCTTTTTCACGGGCCTACTGCCGCGTTCAAGGACTTCGGTGCAAGATTTCTTGCAGCATGCATGGAACGCATGCTTGCCAAAGAACAGCGCAAACTTACCATTTTGGTTGCAACCAGCGGTGATACCGGCGGAGCAGTTGCCGCAGCATTCGCCAACCGCAAAGGCATCGAGGTAAAAGTATTGTACCCCAAGGGGAGAGTGAGCGCCCGCCAACAGCAGCAGCTCACCTGCTGGGGGGCCAACATTCAAGCCTATGAAGTGGATGGATCCTTTGATGATTGCCAGAAAATGGTCAAGGATGCTTTCATGGACTCGGAAGTCTCTCGTCAATGGGGACTGTCCAGTGCAAACTCCATCAACCTGGGACGGCTGCTGCCCCAAAGCGTGTACTACGTCTATGCTTCCCATCTCTACACCCAAGCCTTCGGCAAGAAACCGATCTTCATTATTCCCAGCGGGAATGTAGGCAACAGCTGCGCCGCTTTCTGGGCACTTACGATGGGCTCCCCGATTGAGAGGATAGTGCTTTCGGTGAATGAGAATAAGACAATCCCCGAGTTTCTCACAAGCGGAACCTACAAAACCCGGCCCTCGGTGCAAACCCTTGCGAACGCAATGGACGTGGGAGCACCCAGCAACATGGAACGGCTCTTCAACCTCTATCCCGATGTGGATACCCTGAAAAGCATGCTCACTTCTTACTCTGTGGATGATCGTACTATCGAAACTACGATCAAGGAAGTCTATGGAGAGCTTGGCTACATTCTCTGCCCCCATACCGCCACCGCAGAGCGGGTCAGACGCGATCACTTTGCCGGCCAGCCGACGATCGTGGTATCGACGGCCCATCCTGCCAAGTTCGAACAGGTGGTCGAACCCTTGATCAAAGCGACGGTGGAAGTTCCCCAAAACCTTGCAGTGTTGCTCGGCAAGCCATCGAGCTTCAAGGCTATAGGGACTGATTACAAGGATTTATTCAGTTGATAAAGACAGGGCAGCGAACGCTGCCCTGTATGCAAAGTACAGTACTCAAACCTACTTGCTGAACACCCCCTTGACCGTCAGGGTGGTGGCAAGTGCGTCATCTGCGTTGTCGATAAGCGAATCATAGAAACTGACATCGAGGTTTGCCGATGCCGTAATGAGGCCAAGCCGCTTCTCTAGAGCAAACGAACCCGTGATCTTATACGCCTCAAGTGAAGACCTGAATGCCTGGTCGAATGAAGCTGTAAAGCTTATTGTGTCGAAGAACGTCTCTTTCATACCGAACTTGGCATCATATCCGAAGGAGGTGAGTGCATTGGATTCCGTACTCCATGCATGGTCGAACCCCAGGGAGAGCGAGTATCGACTGAAGTTGACACCCCCTGAGAGTGCATAGCTGAGTTCCCAGAAAGAGGACCCGCTCGCTGTTCCATCAACGGTGTGTTCGGTGACAAAAGAGTCCTTGGTTTTCGCCCCGAAATTCGTGGTAACAGACCCTATCTTGTACCTTGCGCTGCGCCATCGCAGCTCCCCTGTATGGGAGATGGTGGTATCGTTGTCGGTCGAGGTTTTGATGGCCGTCTCGGTCGCAGAATCGGCTGCATCCTTTGCCAGGGCTTCGGCATTGGTAGTCTCATAGGCAAAGGTGTAATCGAAACCCAAGGTTCCCAAAAGCTTGTGCTGCGGAGTATCGACACCGGCTTGTACGGTATGCACGATAGGTGAGATGTCATTGGCAGTAGGCGTAGAAGTCGGAGCAAGATCGGGCTTGACCAAGGCGATGATGTCGTTGAACAGGATGTCGGCGATGTTGCCCTGCTTGAAGGTGTACCCACCCCTGAAGGCAAAATCCTTATACCGCTGCTCCACAGTCGATCCAAAGGTGAACTCATCGGTGGCCAACGAGGACCCAAGGCTCTTGTAGGTTGCATCGGTCTTTCGGACCCATGCAAGTAACCCAAGGTTCGGTACCTTTACGTCAACACCGTAGCTGATGCCCCACAGGTCCTTGTCTACAATCCCGGAAACCAATCCATTTGAAGGAAGGAAGTAATCCAGAATCGGGAACACGGCGTGGATCTTGTCCAGGTATCCTACATAGGTACCGAGGTCGGGGCCTCCTTGGTTTTCAAGGTCAGTAGCCAACTGGTTCACATCAACGATGGTGCCGGCATCCTCATTGTACAAGCTGAGCGAGAAGGATGCATCAACACTGAACAGCTTGTTTTCATGTCCCGTACTCAAACCAAACACCATGTTCTGATCCGGTGTTATCCCGCTCAAGTCATAGAGGGTGCCGATATCAGACGTTGCTCCACTCTGCTTCAGGTCTGTATACCGCCCTTGCAACGAGCTGATGAAGGAGAGGTTCGTCTGCAGGTACCAAGCCTTCTTTATCTTGATTGCAAACTGGAAGCCGAAGAAGTTCTGCGGCCAGGCAACCTGATACAGGCCAAGGTCGGTCAGGCCCTTGCCGACCTTCAACTCCAAGAAGCCCAAATCAAGGCCGACCGACGTTCCCCGGAACCCCAGGTCCTTGATGGTTTCCTTCTGGAACGTCGTTTTCTGATCACCGAACTGATAGGTAAGGGCAGGGCCGAAGAATGACACCTTGACCAAAAACTGGTTGTCGTTCTCAAACTTCCTGGGAATTTCTCCGGTGTAGTCAAACTCGTTGGCGAAATTGATTGGATTGTAGAGATTGAGAATGTTTTGCAGGTCGGCTTGCAGGGTATTGGGATAGGCTTCGGCAATATCAAAAACTGAAACGGTATCCTTCAGGGTTCCGAGCAATTCCAAGCCAACCGGGCCGGCTTTGAGGTATGCATCGCCGCCAAGTTCAAACGTAAGATTGAGCTGGTGGTCCTGGTCGCTCAAGACTGTCTGGATATCGGTCGAGTTTGCACTCTTGCCCATACCCAGAATGTACTCCAGTTCCGCATGTGCCCGATAATCTGCCCGGGCAAGGAACATCTGAGCCTTCTCAGCCTTTACGGTAAAACGAATCTCTTCGGTGGCGGTATTCTTATAGCGGTCGGTCATGGTAATGACTGCAATACTCTCTTCCTGGTCCATAGGCGTGACGATGAACGAGAGATATTGGTTGAATACTCCGCTGCGGGACGCCTCCTGTCCGTCGAGCGTGATGGAGAAACTGGTCAAGGCACTCTCATCGATGACCTCGAAGATTACCACCTGCTCCTTGCCCAGCACCAAATCAGTACTCTTGGGTGAAACAAGCTTGAGCTTCGGTGGCGTCTTGTCATGGATCAACCTTGCTTTTTGTTCGCCGATCTGCGGGGTTCTGAATACCGCCGAATCGGTATTCTGCATGACTGCAAAGTACACAAGCTCTTCGTCGGTGAGATAGGTGTACGGAATACTGGCAACCCAGGACCCTTTTTGTTCGGTGAATTCACTGTACAAGGGCTCTCGTACTCCTTTCTGGTAGAAGAAGAATCGAGCCTCTTTCACGGTGCCCTCACTCGGCGAGGGTTTCAAGGTCACCGTGAGATTTTGGTAGGCCGGCACCTCATTGGGTACGTTCACTTCCAATGCACTCAGCATGGAGGAAGTAATCAGCTGTGCAACAAGTATCAGTACGATATATTTGTGTTTCATGCTCTTCCTCCTTACATCCCGAATCCAGGTGCGCCAAAACCAAATCCACCACCACCAAAGAACGATTGCATGTAACCGCCCAGGCCCGGATCAGGCGGGGCTCCTCCCATGCCAGGACCAAAGGGATTAGGATAATTGGGCGGCATGAATGAATCGATCGGGGTCCCCATCTCAAAGTAGTTTTGCATTGGAGGAGGAGGGGGCGGGTTTGGATCGAAGCTTCCTGCACCCGAAAGAGATGGGGATGGAGGTCCGCCCGATGGTTGACTGATTATTACTACGGGCGTGCTTGCCACCTTGATCTGCACAGGCTTCAGTACCGCAAGGGAGGAGCCATCGCTGTCGACTGCCTCGACGGTGACGACATGCGACCCTTCACTGAGGGTATTCAGATCCTTGAACGCGAGCGTACCGCCCTTGCCCAGTATTCCATCCAGATGTGAACGCCAGGTGATGGCGTTCTCTTCGATTGCCTGTCCATTCCGGCTGAATCCTTGGGCATGCAGGCTGGCATCGGCTCCCCGTTGGAGTACCATCGGCTCGGTTCCTTCAACCAAGGAGAGTTGCATCCGATCGAGAACCTGGAGGTGGATCGTGGTCTGGGCGACCAGATTGCTGCCGGCATACGCTTCGGCAGTCAGCGATCGCTCTCCTGCCTTCAAATCAGCTTTGGAGAGATCAAGCGAGAAGCCGGATGCAATCGGCTCAACAGAGAGGTCGCTTCTCCACAACACCTGATCGACACCGGCCAAATCCACCAAGGTGACTGTCAGAATACCGGTATCCACTGTCTTATCGAACAAAGCAGGTGCATTTTCGATGAAGATTCCCTTGCGGTTTGCGAAGATGTTCAGGCTGGTAGCGGCTGTTCGCTTGAGGCCCAGCTCCTCTGCCTGCAGCACAACCTCGTATACGCCTTCCTTTTCAAACAAATCGGCTGGGAGTGTGGTTGCAGCTTTCCCCGCTCCTTGTTCAAATTGCCATGCAAGCTGATGAGCTTCCCCGTTGATCGAGAGGGTGAGAACTGGTTGTTTGAAGCCTGTCAATGCAGCCTGCATCGCCACAGCATCTCCTACTCTCAGTACGGAGTCAGAGAGAGGACTGACGATTACCAATGTTGCTTCGGCGGTGAACGTGAGGGCGTAATCTTTTCTCAATACTTCTGTCTGGGCAGCGTCGCCTGGGATGCCGTCTGAAAGGATCATGGTGACCAAAGCCGGTTCTCGAAGCATCTGTTCCAGTTCCGGGAATACGAGATAGGTTTCCTTGCCGGTTTTCTCCAGCACCCGGTTGCCTTGCCTGATTCTCCACGTCACCTTGGGGTCCCTTCCTCCCGAAAATTCAGCCTTCAGAGCCAAAGGCTGAGAGGCTTCAGCTATCAGGTAGGAGGGCAGGCCGTTGTTCACCGTGGCTTCTACAAATCTCAAGGGCTCGAAGAACGTGACTTCTACCTGCGCAGAGCCCATGCTTTGGCCGGCATCGGTTGCTTGTGCCCTGATGGTCTGTTTCCCGTTCTGCAGAGGAAGATAGATGAGAGGATTGCCTTCACCGATGACCTGGCCGTTGGCTGTCGTCCAGCGGACTTGACCGCTGAAAGGCTGGTCATCCTCTACTGTTGCCGACAAAATCAGGCTCTGTCCTGTTTGGTATGCACCTCCTTGCTGTAACGTATTGATGGTCACTTTGGGTGGTGCGTTGACTACGAAGCTGACGGAAGCCTGTTTGATTGTTCCATCGGCTGCATAGGCGGCAACAAGGGTATAGGGTCCGCTTTGCTGGGGAGCACTGAGTGCTTTGATGTCAGCGATGGGATTCCCGTTGAGAGTCCATATGACCGAATCAGCTTTTGCTGCCTGTGGAAGACCGAGCAGCGAGGGGCGCAATGCTGTTCCTGCATTTACCAAACTGCCGTGCGGCCAGTTGATGCCGAGCTCAATCGGTTCATTCTGAACCTCGATGGTGATGCGCTTGCGTGCACGCTCCCTGCTGTTCGCATCTGTATGTATCGCAGTAATTTCTACCTTTCCTGTCGTCTTGCTGGTGAAAACAGCCTGGCGTCCGCTGACACTTTCCTTGGCGAGGTTGGGATTGTCCAAGTATTGGACCTCCCAACGATAGCTTCCTCCTTCTTCAGATACTGCAGAGGCGATCAGCGGAATCTCCATGTTGCGGAAATAACTCTTTCCCTCAACCGGAGCGAGGATATCCATCACAAGCGAAGTTTCCACGACGGTGAACAGAACACTCTGGCTGGTTCTCTCTCCCATCGAGTCGGTTGTCATTGCCATCAAGGTATGGCGCCCGACATCGCTGGATTGAAGCTGTCTGCTTGCATTCGCAGCAAGAGGAATTCCATCCAGGGTGTAACTGATGCTCTGGTTGGGTAGCTTGTCCTCGACATCGAAGGCAGAAGCCGACCACTTGAGAGCCTCTGTGGTGTACTGCAGCGGTGGAACCGACAAGGTAAGGCTGGGAGGCGTGTTCTTGTTCAGGGTGAGACTTACTCTTTTTTCACGACTTCTTCCAAAAGCGGTGGTCACCAACGTGAGTTGCACGTTGCCGGTCAATCCTCTTGGGTTGAATTGGGCTTGACTTCCCATCGCTACGACAGTCTCTCCAAGCTTCCACTGAAATACCGCTCCCTGTTCACCGGTTGCCTTGAGCTCGATCGGCTTGGTATCCGAATAGGTGAGGCTCTGTCCGTTCGAGGGAGCAAGGATTGCAGGCTGGGCGATGTCGCGGACAGTGATCCGTAACTCCCCGCTGGTACGTTGCATGCCTTCATTGGAGTATCTGCTTTGGATGGTGTAGGTCCCGACTGTATCGGCCTTGAACTCGTAGGAGAGCCCGCTTGCATTGGTGGCTTGATTATTCACAAACCAACGAATGTGTTGGGCTGCATCGGATACATTCACCGACGATCCTGCAGTTTTTTCCACTCCGACCAAGCACATGACTGGATTTCCCAGCACCACTTCCATCGAGCCTGTATTGCCCAACAGGTTCAATTGGAAATCACTTTGCACCTCCACCTGGACTTGGCTTGAAACAACCGTTCCTGCCTGGTCTCTTGCACTGGCGGAGATGACATGCCTTCCTGGGGTCAGTTTTCCCAGGCTTCCTGTCAGGAAGTTGCTGTTGGTGATGACCCGATTGTCCACCCGCCAGGTGATGAGATTCTGAGTGCCGCTCTTGATCTCAAGGCTTCCAAGCACTTCGACATCAGGCGATATTCTCTGCCCTTCTTTGGGGCTTGTGATGGCAATCATCAAGGGTTTGTAGACCGATATTGGTTTTTCCACCAGTTTGACCGTACCGTAGACATCGGTTGAACGAACCCCGAGGACATGATTGCCCGGCGGCAGCGAGGGAATGGTAAAGGAGCGTTTGGCAGGCATTCGCTCCTCCTGGTAGACGTTCCCGTCGACCAGATAGGTCAACGATGCAGTCAAGTCAGCAGTTTGCTGCATCACTAGATTTGCCCTGACCATGATCGCTTGACCTTCTTGGACACTGTCAGGCGCTTCGATCGAGCCGACATACGGCATGGTCACGACATCGAAGTCGCGGCCGGTGATCCCGTCAGTGTTTATTGGAAGGTAATCGCCGATGGATGCATCAGGCATTCGTACGTTCGTTGCATATCCCTCAACCTCGATGGAGTGTCTGCCCGTAGTGAATGTCGCACTTGTTGCCGTATACGGTGCATAGTCAACCCTCCATGCCACTTTATCGATGTCCCGGCCCTCATACCGGAGAGGCAGGCTTCTATTTGCCGGATAGACAGTATACTGCCGCACTTCCTCTGGCATGATGATGGTGATGTAGGGGTCAAGAATCCGGACGTTGAAATTCTTGTCCACGGTTATGCCATTGAGCACACCTCGGACAGTCAGGACGGCGTTCCTCTTCTCCTTGGAGAACTTGTAGTTCAGCATCTCGCCGGTTTGTAGTGTGTTGCCGTCCAGAATCCAGGTGATTGTCTCTCCCTGTTCCCCTCGTGCAACAAAATGGTACTCAAGTCCGGCAATAAGACGGTCATTGTCGGCAAGGCCGGCTACTTCGAACTTCGGCGGTGTCTTGTCTACAATGCTGAAGGTCACATTTTGTCCGGTGGTCTGCTGGAGTTCATTGCTGCCGGTAACCGAATACAAGCCGGTGACTGAGAGCACGTGCTGGCCGACAGCCAGGGAGTTCCAGTCAAACTGCTCGGTGATTGGATTTCCATTGAGCTTCAGGGCGTACGAGGTGACATCAGTGCTTTCGATGCTCGGTTTCGGTACTTGGCCCTTAGCAAACTGAGTACCTGTTTTCGGGTTGGTGATGGTCACAGTGGGATTGATGATTCTCACACGCCATTGTTGGGTGGCCCTTTGGCCGAATGCATCGGGAATTTGGGCTTGGACTGTGTAGAGACCGGGTCCCCAGCTCTGATGGGAGATGCTCTGTGCAGTCACCCTTCTGATCTGGCTTTCACCGGCAAGGATGGTCCATTCGGGAGTGATCAGCTCATTCTCGCTCGACCCCTGTATTGAGAATACGACCGGTCTGTTCTGGACCTGCATGACCAAGGAGGCGGGAGGAGAGAATGAAGTGATCAAAGGTGGTTTATTGCTATATACGGTAAGGTTGTAGCTATCGGCGGATTTTCCGGTAAAGGTGGTGAGGCCTCCGCTGGAATTGAGTGCTTCAACCCTCCAGCCTGCCTGGATTGTGTGACCACCGGCCCTGGTGATGGTGTAATCCCAATTGGGAATCTCAACATTGTCAACCAACCAGAACAAATCGGCATCGACAACCGAGGCGGCAATCGGGATCTTGCTCCCGACTACATATTGATTTACCGTTGGTTTCGTCAGATAGGCTGCAGGATTTACAATCTGCAGTTGGATTGTCTTGCTGCTTCGCACTCCGTCCTGATTGATCGCATGATAGGTTGCATTGATCAGTTTCTTTTGCAGCGAAGGTGAGGGAGTATACACATTCCCGGTCAAACGATTCCCGTCGACTTCCCAATATTGAGATGTCAGTGGTGATGCCGATTTTGCCTCCGCAGACAGGGAGTAGGCTTGGCCTGTAAGCAGGCGTGAACCATCCTCGGGATTTTTGATGGTTATCACCGGAGGTTGGAGATCCTTGATCGTAATGGAAACCGGGCTTGAGTTCTCTCCGTATTCCTTTGGATTTCCCTGCGGATCCACCACATTCCAGAAAGCT
The DNA here is from genome assembly GCA_012514185.1 of Spirochaetales bacterium. Classification (GTDB taxonomy): domain Bacteria; phylum Spirochaetota; class Spirochaetia; order Sphaerochaetales; family Sphaerochaetaceae; genus Sphaerochaeta. Next base: position 11,807 of record JAAZAT010000303.1, read on the forward strand.
CTTGCATACATGGTGTAGGTGCCGATGCCGATGGTCGAAAGGTCCAACGAGGAGCCTTGAATGAGCTTGTTGTTGAAGAACCAGGAGATTCGATCTGCATTGGGTGCATTGATGGTTGGCGTGAGCACAGAAGCAAGGGGGTGTACCGATTGCGTCTGCGGGGCGGTAATGGCAATCTGCGGGTCGATGACGAGCACCCTCAGCGACGCGCTGCCGGTTTTCTGATGAATGTCGGTTGCGCTCAGGGTCAGGGTGTACTCTCCCGCCTTGGTCGGGGTGAATGTCGCTTGGGTGGGGGAGGTTCCCAGTTGGCCTGAAGCAGAGCCGCTATAGGTCCACTGGGTGCTTTGCATGCGGTTGTCGCCGGTGACGGTCGAGAGCAGGTTCAGCGAGGTTCCCAAGACAATTTCGACTTCGTTGGTCGGTCTGGTGATGGTTGCGACCGGGCCGCTGCCGATTACCGTTATGGTTTGGTTCGCCGACTGCACAGTTTTGGTGTTGCCGTTGCTGTCAGGCAGACTTGCAGCGCGGGCAAAGAGGGTGAACGTTCCGCTCTGGTTGAAGCTGTAGGTGAGGCTGTTCCCTTCACCGATGGGACTGTTGTCCAAGTACCACGTGACACTTGCGAGATCGCGGCTGGCTTGGGTATCGAGCGCGAGGGGAAGCGATCCATCCTTTGCAACGTTGCGGCCGGCTCCTCCCTGAATGGCGATAGCCGGGTCGAGTACGGTAAGGTAGAGTTTGGTTGAGTCCTTGCTCAGGTTGAAGCTGTCTACAATATTGATGTATGCCAACAGGCTGTTGGATGCGTATCGACGATTCGGGGTGTAGCTGATGCTGGTCCCGGTCTTGGTTTCCGTGCCTATTCTCCACAGTGCACTCTTTTGGGTTGCATCATCGCTGAATTCCGGATTTGCTGAGAAGGTGTAGGCTTGGCCGGTCAACAGCACTGCATTGTTCGTTGGGAAATCTACGTTGATGGTCAGGTTGGTATGTGCCTTTGTGGTAAAGCTCTTGGTTGGAACAGAGGTACTGGTAAAGAATGCAGTCCCATCCTTGTTGATCGGCATGACATACCAGGTATACGCGGTATTGGGCGTCAAAGGATTGGAGGGAGTATAGCTCTTGCTGGCTGTATACCCGTAGTATTGCCCGTTGAGAAAGACGCGGTACTCTTTCACCCACTCAGCGTAATCGTCATTGAAGTCCCAGTAGAATTCAGGTTTATACGGGGAGCTGAGATCAACCGATGTGATAAAGTTCGGCGTTGCAAACTTGATTGTATCTTCCCTGCTGCTGATGGAGTAGTTGTAGGCATCAAAATATTCGAATTTCAAGGTATAGGATTCGCCAGCGCGGAAATTGATCGCTGAAAGGTCATAGGTGACCTCCCCGTTGCTCAAATCTCCGGGGTACCCTTTCATGGTTGATCCGATGGAGGCTGTGATGCGGCTGTGGTTCTTCGATAGGACTTGGCTGACGCCCGGGCCGGTGATGGTGAGTTTTGTGGAAGTGGTAGTGGGGATGTTCGACTCACTGTAATACGGGATTTCGGGTACACGGTAGGAAACCTGCTTTCTTTCGACACCCGGTGAGCTCAACAAGGCGATGTTGCCTATGGTAATGACCTTGAAGCTGACAGGACTCGAAGTATCGATCCGGCTGGCTGCTTCAGTGGTGTTCTTGTAAGTAAAGCTGGATTTGATGTCATCCTGATTTGAGAGCACGATTTCATACGCCTGGAGGGAGAGCGTATAGGTGCCTTCAGGGACATTCACTCCCGATGTTAAAAACGTATCGGTAATGGAGTCAAGACTTGTGATGCCGAAGGCATCCTTGATGACATCGGTTGCCGAACCGCCGCGGACATTGCCGGTGTAGCTCAGAATATCCTTGTTGGTGAAGGTGAGTGATTCATTGGCGGCAAATCGTTTGACGATTTCTGCAGAGGCCGAGGCATCTCCGGTGATGCTGTCGGAGGCTATGGATAGACTCAGCTTGAGCAAGAGGTGTGCAGTTTCTGCATCATTTCGGATGGTGAGGGAAACCAGCGGGACATTGAGGATGTCTCCGATGGTGAAGTTTGCCTTTCGTGTGGTGGTAATATCCCCTGCAGGTTGCAGGACTCTTGATGTTACCCGAGTCACCTTTGCCGCAAGCGGAGAAACAACGATACAAGCCAATAGAACCATGCAAAGAGCAATACGCAGACTATTTCGTTTCATAGCAACCTCCAACCCATCGAGAGCACGATATTTCCAAAACGTCACCCTGGCGTTTTAAGGAAAGTGAATGAGCTCTGCCTCTTTCTCTTTGCCTGAGGCCGAAAGAGGGCTGAAGGACCTGCAATCTCAGGAAGGAAGGGGAGTGAGGGCTGAACAAGGAGTGCAAGATTTCCTGCATGCCACAAGCCATTCCTGATTACATAATCATGTTCAAATGCAATATCTGATTTGTCAATATCGTCGATGTGTCCAAGAGTGAAGATACTCATAGTCTTGGCACCTGCCAGTTTCTCAAAATAATACAAAGAGGTTCAGTTTGTTACGAAAAAAGTTGTGTCATGCTTCACAGAATTCTTTTACTCTCACGTGATTCCCCAAGTGCGTGGGAAATGGAACCTGTTTTGCATCTTTGCAATTGTCTGTGTTCCCATCCAGCATCCCGTACTTGCCGATCATCAATCATCGCGCAGGGTGGTAGTTGGTTTGTACATTAAATGTTTTTAATTTGAGGCTATTTTGTATACAATAGTATCGTAAGGGTGTTTTGTATTCTTGCGGACTCTGAAAAAAAACCAGCAGTAAATCAATTACAAAGTTTTTGCTGGAAATTTGAGATTACAAGTAGACAATATTGTGCTATATATTTAAGTTTTTGACTTTGGTATACATATAAAACACTATTTACAAACAAAATAAGTGGTATTACAATACTAACGGAATAGAATTGTATCCTGCTAGAATTTGTCGACAGGGTTTAAAATATAATACAATCTAAGAGCCGATTACTCTTCAGTCAAAACCTGTGTTTTTACCATTTGCACCTCATGCAAGGTAAAATTGGAGGGAAGTATGAAGGTACGCTTGGTGCGTCTGTGCGGGATTGCTTGTATTATAGCAGCATTCTTGTTCTCTGGTTGTGAAGAATCAGTCGCAACCGATTCAGGAACATTGCGATTGCTTTTTGACAACCATGTTTCTAGAATGACGACCTTTCTTCCAGAAATCGAAATGGAAAGTGCAACATATGAAATCACTGGCGAAGGGCCGGGAGGTCGAACTTTTACAACTACCAGCTCAGGAGAAAGCGTAAAGGTTGAAAATCTATACATTGGGGAATGGGTTGTCGAAGTTACGGCTAAGAACGATGAAGGCATTGCCATCGGCTATGGCGATTTGACAGTGCAAATCAAAGCCGGAGAAACAACAAATGCTGAAATTGCCGTAGGCTTGATCGGAGGGCAGGGAACATTCACGCTGAATGTGTCATGGAATGCAGATCTAGTCGCTGATCCACAAATGACAGCAAAGGTTACAGCGTCGTGGGATGATAGCCTGGTGGAGAATCTAGTGTTCACCAATCATGAAACTGAACCAAAGAGTTCTGCACAAGTAAATCTCACCAATGGCTACTATACCGTAGAATTTGCATTTTTCGACGGAGATTCCGAGGTGGTGGAACCTCTGAAGAGCATGACAATAGCAGCTTGGATTGTCTCTGGAAGCGATACTATCGGGACATTGGTGCTATCCGGGGATGCTCTTAATCTCCTTGGTACACTGACCATTGTAATTGAAGAGAATCTGCAGCTCCCTTTTGAGGTGGATTTGGCATCGGATACTACCAAGATTCCAGTTGGAGGAACTTTCAAGGCAACCTCTACAGTACAACCTTCGTATGATTGGCAGACATTCCGATGGTATTTGAATGGTGTGTTATTGGAAGAACAGACAGGATCTGAGCTTATATTGGAGAATCTGACTGATGAAGGTATCTTCAATGTCGATTTTCTTGTCTCCAATGGCTATATTATTTCCTCCGATTCCATCTCTTTTCAGGTAAGTGATTTCGTTACATTCCCTGATGAAAATCTTGAAGCATTCATTCGTCAAGAGCTTAGTCAACCTGAAGGGGATATCATGCGGTCTGACTGCTTGAGCATTGTAAGACTAAAGCCTTGTGGGTTGGGAATTAAATCACTGGAGGGAATCCAAAACCTCGAAAACCTTGAGAATCTGAACCTGGCACCGGATCTCCATGGCTCGGATGATGTAAGTGATTGGACATACAACGAGGTTTCTGATCTGACTCCCCTGACGAATCTGACCAAGTTGAAGCAACTCAACCTAAAACACAATCTGATTGAGGACATCACTGCCTTGTCTGGACTTACCGAGCTGTTGGTTCTGAGTCTAAATGAGAATCAAGTAGAGGATATTTCCCCGATTCAGAATTGCACGAAACTGTTGGATTTGCGTTTCAATAAAAATTTCATCAATGATATCTCTTCTTTGAGTAATTTGGTGAATCTTGAGGTGTTTTGGACGAATGACAACAAGGACAATTCCGACGGAGATCTATCTGGCTTGACGAATATCGATGTTGTCGAGAATTTTTCCAACCTTACGAGTCTATGTGTCGGCGGGAATGCAATTGAAGATTTCTCAGAAATTGCTGGATTGGCTAACCTTGAGTATGTGGAGCTCTGGGATACTGGGCTGGATTCAGTTGAGATTTTCCGAAATCTTGCCAACCTTGGTTTTCTTGGACTTTCTGGCAATGACATCTCTGATATCAGTGCATTGGTGGCTAATCTGGATATTGGAACAGGTGATGAGATTGATCTCAGTTGGAATAGTCTTGATTCTGATGATTCGCCGAGTATTCAAGCCTTGCGTGATCGTGGGGTGACGGTCTATCAGGATGAACTAGATGAATGAGACTGATCACATCATACACACATTTGGGAGAGAGCAGGTTGAATAGGCCTGCTCTCCTTGTTGGTGTTGTCCTTACTCAGCAATACAGCAAGTAGGTTTGCTCCTGACTGCACTGGGGGTGACGCTGCCCTTGCCGAAGACTGCTTCCATGCCTTGAATGTAGTTTTTCAACTCGTTTTCCTGCACATAGGCTTGGATTGTACCTGCAAAGCCCCCGCCATGAACCCGTACCGTTGCATCAGGGCCCAGCATTGATTTCGTCATTGCAATGGCAAGGCTCAATCCCTGTTCCTCAGGGAAGAACGAAGGATAGAGGTTCTGCAAAAAACAGAAGGAGCTTTCACCGCTCTGTCTGACCAGTGAGAGATAGGCTTTGATGTCATTTGCTGCAAGGCAGGCAAGCATGCCCTTCACCCGGATATTCTCTTGGAAGAAGTGCATTGCCCTGAGGAGACAGCGATCATTGTTCAGCCTCGATCGAAGTTCGGGCAAGGCTTGGAAGAAGGTATTCTGGTCAACTTGCCGCAGGTGGTCTTTGCTAAAATATGCTGCCACTTTGCGCATCTCGGCAGGGACTGCGGCATACGCAGGAGTAAGGTCTGCATGATTGCCGCCGGTATCGACGATGCACAGGTGATAGCCCTGCTCCGAGAATGAGTATTGGATCGGCTCGATAACCGGCTTTTGTTCATCGGCAAAGTCGATGCCGATGATCCCGCCGTAGGCGCAGGCCATCTGGTCCATCAAGCCCGAAGGCTTGCCGAAATATACGTTCTCACTGAACTTGCCGATGATGGCCAGCTCGACAGGGGAGAGGGCGTCGGCATTGTACAAGTGATTGAAGATCGTTCCGCACAGCACCTCGACAGCAGCAGAGGAAGAGAGCCCCGAGCCTTTCAGGACGCGGCTGGTGGTATTAGCCTGCCATCCTCCAATGACCAGACCACGCTTGGAAAAGGCGCAGGCGATGCCGCGGACCAATGCTTCGGTGGTGTTCTTTTCTTGTTCCACCACTTCCAGTACATCCAAGTCGATCTCGACAGCCGGATATCCCTCACTGATGAGGACAACCTTGTTGTCAGTGCGCTTGGTCACCGCCGCGATGGTATCGAGATTGATGGTTGCAGCAAGGACGCGGCCCAGGTTGTGGTCGGTATGGTTGCCTCCGAGTTCGGTCCTTCCTGCAGTGGAGAACACAGAAGGGCTTGCCTGGCCGAACAGGTTTTGATGGGTCTCGACAAGCTTGCCGAATCGTCGATCCATTTCTGATTCGTCATAGGTATGACCATACAAAGAGGGGTAGTGTTGGTGTAAAAGGCCTTGTTCAACAGCGAGTCTTGTAGCCATGGATGTCTCCTAGTGTAGGGTGTTGCGATAGTGCACGTCGCTTTGAGATCTGAGTTTTTGCGCAGCTTGCTCAGCGGTAATATCACGTTGGGGCATTGCCATCATTTCATATCCTACCATGAATTTCTTGACGGTGGCACTGCGAAGCAGAGGCGGATAGTAGTGCAGGTGCATGGTATGGGCGGGATAGGCCTTGCCGTCGACAGGCTTCTGATGCACCCCCATGGAGTAGGGAAAGCTGGTTTGGAAGAGATTGTCGTAGCGAATCCCCAGCTGCTGCATCGTCCCTGCCAAATCGGCTCTTTCTTCGCTTGTCAGGTCGCTGAGACTTTGAAGATTGCGCTTGTACCCAAGAATCATCGTCTCATACGGCCACACCGCCCAAAAAGGAACGACTGCGATAAAGTGCTCTCCCCTGACTACAACACGTTCTCCTGTCTCCATCTCATACCGGGCATAATCGAGCAGCATATGGCTTTTGTGTGTTTCGAAGTATTGCTCTTCATTCGCAAGCTCTTTGGCCGGTATGTCGGGGATGATTTCTTCGCTCCAGATCTGAGCATGGGGGTGTGGATTCGAACAACCCATGATCGCTCCGCGGTTCTCGAAGATTTGTACGTAGTTGATCATCCCGCTCTCTCCAAGCTTCTCGTACTCATCCGTCCAAACACTCAGGACCTTCTCAATATCGGCGGTGGACATGCGTGAAAGGGTGAGGTCGTGGCGGGGGGAAAAACAGACCACTCTGCATCGTCCCTTCTCTCCGCTTGTCTTCAAGATGCCGTTGGGCCCCTCTTCGATACGGTCGCTTGGGGTGGTCGGCAACAATGATGCAAAGTCATTGTCAAACACATAAACATCTTGGTATTCAGGATTTCGCTCTCCACTTGATCGCACGTTGCCCGGACAGAGATAGCAGGTGCTGTCATAAGGGCTCAGTTCTTCCAGATTCGGTTTTTCGACCTGCCCGTTCCATGGTCGCTTGGTTCGGTGCGGTGAAACTTTCACCCACTCGTCCAGGAGCGGATTATAGCGGTTGTGCGTATCAAATTGAATGTCCATGTAGGTTTGAATTCCTCTTGCTTTCAGAAATGTACACGTGTACACTACACCTGTGATTGTGCTTTGTCAATGAAAAATGGAGGTGTTGATGCGAAGTACCCGCGATAGTGTAGCGGCTCTAGCCAAGGTAAGCAGTGCAACGGTTTCCCGTGTCTACAATAATCCCGACTCTGTCTCCGAGGAGTTGCGGCAACGGGTTTTTGAAGCTGCGAGAATCCTTGGGTATGCACCAAACCCGTTGGCGGCCAGCCTTCGACGAAAAGGAACCGGCACCCTTGCCTTTGTTGAGTTCAATAAAACGGGCAGGCCGTACTATTGGGGCAGCTTTTCCAGCTTTGACTGGTTTTTCGGCAGGGCCCTGCGGGGAGTCCAGAGCGTCATCGGCCAAAGCTCCTGGCAACTGAGGTTTTTCAGGGTAGGCAGCCGGGAAGAACTGAAGCTGCTTGAAAAACAGTGTGATGGAATTCTTGCCTACGATGTCGACACCCCCCAAGAGCTCTCCCTGTTCGAGGGAATCACGATCCCTTCTGTGCTTTCCCACCACATCGGTGATGACGGGCAAGGTTGCATTGTCCGAACAGACAACCTGCATGGAGGCATTCTCCAAGGTCGATATTTGAAGGAATCGGGGTGTGAAAAGCCATTATACATCACCGGGTATGGGGAAAGTGTTGAGCCGCATGCCAAGCGGTTGGAAGGCTTTTTACAGGTCTATCCACACGCGGTGGTGATAAACACAACCATAGGCTCGCCCATCTGTATATCATCGATACTCAATCAGGTGGAAGCATTGCTTGCAAGAGAGGAAATTGATGGGGTTGCCGCTGTGAATGACCTCACCCTTTTCGACCTGCTGATGCAAAGTAACATTGCTGTTCCTGCAGTAGGATATGATGCCTCCCCATTTTCTTCCTTGCTCGGCAGCAAGGTGGCGAGTGTGGACATCCAAAGCGGCCAACTCTACCAAAAGGCTACAGAAAAACTGCTTTCCCTGCTGGCTGGAAAGAAGGAAGCAAGCACAACCATCCTGCCTCGGTTGGTCAGGGATGTTCAGTGAATATGAGCAACAGCAGCAACTTCTTCCACGAGGGAACCGTCCTTTTTTCCACAACCTTGCTTTGTGCTTGCAACGGTTTGACGGGAAGAAACTGGCGGGGAAGCGTAGGATACGATTTCTGAGGTGTCTTTTCCGGTTGCTTTCGTTCCATACTTCAGCATTTTATACAAGCGAAGCGTTGTCAAGAGTTCGCCATAGGTTTTCATTTTGAGATACAAGCGCCTGCGCACCTTGAAGGTCCCTATCCTGCCCTCGGCAAGCAGCAGGTGAAGAGCCGAGCGAATTTCCTTTTCGCTCCAGGTGGACAGGACCGAGGCATGGCTGTTGCATCCTTTCTTGGAGGAGAGCATCGTTGCAAGCGAACCGGGACTGTAGCGAAATGGATGGCTTGCAATGCAAGAAAGCAGGGCTTCCTCTCCTTCGCGCTTCTCTTGGACGGCATGGTTGCATACATCACAGCCGTTGCAAAAATCCACCTCTTCGCCGAGCTGTGCAAGCAGGTTTTGTCGATAACAAACGGTTGTTGAAGAGAAGAGTGAAACCATAGTTCCCGTTTCGTTGCTGTCGAGCAGAACCACAGCCCTGCTCTGACGGCCGTCACGGCCGGCCCTCCCACTCTCCTGCAGGTATGCTAGGGCATCGTCGGGCACCTCCCGATGGATTACCGTCCTGATGGTGCTCTTATCTACACCCATGCCGAATGCATTGGTCGAAAAAAGTACCCCTTCCTCCTGATGGTCGAACCACGTCTCCAAGCCTTTTCTCTGCACGCCATCCAAACCCGCATGGTAATATCGGCAGGGGATGTCAGGGTGTGAGCGGAGGAAGGCCTTGCAGGCGAAATAGGTACCCTCGCGGGTATTGCAAAAGACAAGGGCGGGGCGTGATGCCTTATCTGCCAGCAGGGTGGAAACGGCATGGTCCTTGCTGAGGGTGCGATAGGCATGGTAGCTGATATTCGGTCGATCGCTGCTTGCGCGCACCAAGTGAGGCCTGTTTTTCAGGAAGATACTCCTGTTGAGCCCTTCGATGACCGCTTGGTCTGCTGTAGCGGTAAAGCAGAGGATCTGCTTGACCGGGAGATAGGCTACAAGCGGTCCGAGCGCAGCCAAGGCCGGCCTGAAGCCCTCTCCCCACCGTACGATGGTGTGAGCTTCATCGATTACCAGCAGGCTGATTGTATGTCGACTGAGCTCGCCGATCACCGAAGCTTGGCCCAAACACTCTGCATTGGTGATGACCACCCTGCAGGCATGTACGCCGATGGAGTCGAACAACGCTCTTCGATGCTCTTGTGTCTGTCCGCCTTGGATGGCAATGCAGCCTATCCCTCTTTGCGTAAAGCGCCGAACCTGGTCGTTCATAAGTGAAAGCAGGGGATACACAATAACGGTGAGCCCTTCAACCAGCAGGGAAGGGAGCATGAAGCACAGGCTCTTGCCGCTGCCTGTCGGCAAGGTCACCAACAATCCTTTGTGGTCGATGTTTCGCCCATCGAGTTCCAGGACCCGTTGTATGACGATCTGCTGAAACGGTCTGAGCATGTGGATGCCGAAGACCGTTCGGGCAAGGGTGTTGATTGTGTTCTCAAGCTCCATGCCCTAGAAGGTTCATCGCAGAGGATTTGCTTCAGCTTCTCTCCTCGGTGCGGTCGTGAGCAGGCGGCAACGGAGGGCTGATGGTATCGAGGTGGCTCATCATTTCTTCGCTCAAGCGATGTGCCGGGGCCTCAAGGGCGGGCTTGAGCTGATCTGGATCGGCAGCTCCCAGGATGGGGGCGGTGACAGCAGGGTTTGCCATTACCCATGCGATGCCAAGCGTCGCAGGATGCATGCCCAGCTGTCCGGCATAGGAAGCGAATGAGGAACCCACCTCTTCATAGAAAGCTCCCTCATAGCGTACCTTGTACTTTGGATTCTCGACCAGACGCCCCGCTTTTTTGCCCTCCGCCTTGCTGTATCGGCCGGTGAGAAGTCCTCCTGCGAGGGGGCTGTAGGTGATTACCCCCATGCCCTCGACTTGCGCCATGGGCAGCAGCTCCACCTCGGCCATTCGTTTGGCAAGGTTGTACATCGGTTGGATGCACTGGACGCCCACCAGATGCTTCACATCGCTCACCCGCAAGAGGCGTTCCACCTGAAAGGCGGCATAGTTGCTTACCCCGATGCTCAAGACCTTGCCATCGCGGACAAAGGAGTCGAGGGTCCTCAGGACCTCCTCCTCGCTTGTCGAAGGATCATAGTGGTGGAGGAAGAAGACATCAACATAGTCGGTGCCAAGACGCTTCAGGCTCTGATGCAGGGAGTTTCGCAGGTTTTTTGCCGAACAGCCCTTTGCATTGACATCGTCTCCCATCGCCCCGTAGGCTTTGGTGGTGATTACCACCTTGTCGCGCTCGGAGGCTATGAAGGAGCCCAGGTACTCTTCAGCAACACCTTTCTGATAGACATTGGCGCAGTCGAAGAAGTTGATGCCTCTCTGTCTGCACATGCTGTACATCCTCTGCGATTGTTCCTTATCCGCCCGTGAGCCGAACGACATGGTGCCGAAACAAAGCTCTGATACCATGATGCCGGTTTTTCCCAAGGATTTGTAGTTCACTGTGTACTCCTTTTTCAGGCTAAATCCAGAAGACCGGCAGTCAGCGAACCGGCCAGCTTCTCCAGTCGTATCGTCTCTCGTTTGAAGAGCGTCTGCTTCTTGATCATCGACTCAAGGGCGGGGGAGGGAAATACCTCCGCCGTCCAGCGTTCGGGAATGCTCTCTATTCCCTTCAGGGCTGCAGCAAAGCCACCGTACAGGGCACAAGCAGTTCTGGCATTTCCTCCCCGCATGACCAATGCTTTCATCCCGTCTTCGTAGGAATCGAAGGCGATCAGGGAGTGCATCACAACCATAAGCTTAGTCAAGACATACGAGCTTTGCTTCGTGTCATACACAGCAAGCGGTTTTTGGTTGAGGGCGGTATGCAATGCGGCAACAATTCGTTCATCAAGGCGATTGCGGTTTGCCAGATCGGTCAAGGCGGTCACAAACTGAAATGGATCGTCATATTCCTCTTCCATGAGCAAAGCGAAGCCAGAGGACAGCAGCAGAACCGTCTGCAGGCAGAGGTCGCTGCTGCTGGTGATCTGGGTCTCGGCCTTGAGGAAATCGAGCCATTTCTTCTGGCTTTGTGTGGCTTTCATGATCCCGTGAATGGGACAGCGGACGAGGGCGAGGCTGTGATCGGCTTTGGAAGGCCCTTCCTGTAAAATGCGGCGGATATGCTCACCAGGACCATCCCCTTCCTGGATGTACTTGCGATAGCTCGCTTTTACATGGTGCACATCAGCATCCTTGTTGGTGACAATGCTCTGGGCGAGCAACGTGAGCAGATCACTGACCTCGCTTGACATTCCACAGAGGGGCCGGCTTTCCTCCAGCGCGTAGACTTCCCCGATGCCATCCGGGCACAGAGCCTCTACTTCGCTGCTATGCATGCCGTCGGTCTGGCTGCCCATCCCATCCCCTGTATACCATCCCGTAAGGATTGCTGTTGCGATCTCTCTGCTGTCCATCACCTCGCTCCTGAGCTCACGATATAGCAAGTCGGCAAAAAAGACGAGTGCTTTTACAACCGCTTCGCTGCAAGTTCGCTTTGAACCAGTTTGAGGTCCTCGGGGATGTTGATATGTTGGGGGCACAAGGGAACGCACTGGCCGCACTCGGTGCAGGAAAGAGGCCGCTTGCTGCTCTCCTTCGGATTCTCCCACTGGATTCGTACCACCTCATACGAGTCGAACATACGGGCCTTGTTCCAGAGGGAAAAGTTGCCTGGAATATCGACACCGAAGGGGCAGGGCATGCAGTATTTACATCCGGTGCAACCATTTCCAACCCGGGCGCGCATCGTCTGCCCGATGGAGTCGAGGGTGGTGCGCTCTCTCTCGGTCAGCCTTCGGGGAGATTGGAAGGTCTTGAGGTTGTCCCGTACCTGCTCCATGGTCGACATCCCGCTGAGGATCACCTTCACATTCGGATGGTCGGCAACCCAGCGAAGCGCATAGGATGCACTGCTTGCACCAGTATTGAGTTCGTTTAATCTCACTTCAAGGTCGGGAGGAAGGTTGGCAAGCAAGCCCCCTTTGATGGGCTCCATGACAATGACAGGGATGTCGAGCTTGGTGCACAGCTCGTACCCCCTGTCTCCGGCCTGTTCCTCGGTATCCAGATAGTTGTACTGCAGCTGGCAGAAATCCCAGGTGCGGGAGGTGGCGATATACTCAAAGTCTTCATAAATGGAGTGGAACGAAAAGCCCAATTGCTTGATTCTGCCCGCTTGTTGTTCCTGCTCGAGGTACGCAACCACCCCAAGGTCGACCATGCGTACATAGGCTGCCTTGTCGATGGAGTGAATGAGGTAAAAGTCAAAGTAATCGTGTTGCAGCCGTTGAAGCTGTTCAGCAAACAGGCGCTTGGCGTCATCAAGGGTATGGACAAGCCATTGGGGAAGCTTGGTTGCAAGCTGGTAGCTCTCCCTCTTCAGTTGCTTGAGAAATGAGCCCAGGAAGGGCTCACTCTCACCGTTATGGTAGGTATAAGCCGTGTCAAAATACGTTACGCCGTTCTCATATGCCTCGCCGAGCATGGCTGTTGCTTCAGCTGTGTCGATGTTTCCCTTTTCTGTCATCGGCAGGCGCATCGCGCCGAACCCTAAAAGGGAAGTGTTCAAACCTTCTGTTTTCCACGATCTTGTTTCCATCGATTGCTCCTTCGTACTGTATCTCATGAAGCATAGCATAAAACTAGAATAAATTGCGTATAAGATGAGTGGATTTCTTGTCAGCAGAGGCTTCTGAGCGTATGATGGTCAAGGTTTGCCTACGAGGAGGATGGATATGAAATACAAAAGAAACATCGCTTTAGCGTATGCTTTCTCATTTACTCTCAGTCTCTCCTTCACCCATGGCATCTGGATGATCTATCTTGCCAGTCAAGGCTTCTCGCTTGTGCAACTGGGCTTGCTTGAGGCTATTTTTCACGTTACCTCGTTTCTCATGGAAGTTCCCACCGGCTCGGTTGCCGATATTTGGGGAAGGAAGGCCAGCCGCCTTGCAGGCCGGTTGTGCTATGCTCTGAGCTTGGTCTTCATGTTCCACAGCACCACATTCCCTTTCCAAGTTGCTGCTTTCATCCTCAGTGCGTTGGGATATAATTTGGAGTCGGGGGCGGGGGATGCCCTGCTCTATGACTCGCTTCTGCTCGATGGGGATGAAGGGCGGTACATCAAGGTAAAAGGAAACGATGAGCTGATCAACCAGATCGGTTCGATTCTCTCTTTTTTGCTGGGAGGGTATCTGGCTTCGCTTGATTTCGGCATTGCCTTCTATGCAACGGTAGGCTCAGCTCTCTTGGGGTTTTGCATCGCACTCTTTTTTGTTGAGCCGGAGCTTGAGAGAGAAGTGAAGAGAAAGAAAACCTCCCTACTTGACAGTGTGCTCATCTCCCTGAAGAACCAGATTCTTGACAGCGCCAAGGTCTTCAAGAAAACACCGCACATCGGCTTCTTCATTCTTTTCAGCGAGTCGTTGTTTGCCTTCATGGTCTGCCTGTTCTTCTATTTGCAGAATCACTGGACCAACCTGGGATTCAGTCCCGCTTCGATCGGGATTGTATTCTCTCTGCATGCGGCAATTGCAGCAATTTTTTCAGTAAAAGCACATGCCATCGAGAAGCGGATCGGGCAGCGAGGCCTGTTGGTATGTTGCCCGATTATGCTTCTTGTTACGTTGTGGGGAGTTGCCCTCACCCCCTATTCGATGGTGTTCTATATGCTATGTGCCTCCATTGAAGGCTTGTTGATCCCGACCATTTCCACGTACCTGAATCAACTCATTCCCTCCAAATTCAGGGCGACCATCCTCAGCTTCCAGAGCATGGCCTACAGCCTGTTCATGATTGCCATCTTCCCCTTGGTGGGGTTGGTTGGAAACGTCGCCTCGCTCAATCACGCCTTTGTTCTGCTCTCCACGCTTGCCACCCTGTTGGTCATACCGTATCTGGTGATGCTTTTCAAGCAGAAAAGGTGATCATGTCCTTCTTGGCAGGAGCAAGGCGCTCTGGTATGATGGGGCAATGAAACTGTCAGAACGTGTGATCAACAGCCTGCTCAGGACCTTCTTCAGGCTCTTTTTCCGTATCGACCGAACCGAACTTGCAAAGGTTCCCCAGGCCGGCCCTCTCTTGATGATGGTGAACCACACCTCGAACATGGAGGGCCCGATGCTTTATGCCTTCCTCCAGCCTCGGCCGCTGCACGCGCTTGCCAAGCAGGAACTCTGGGACCACAAGTTCATGGCTTATCTGATGAATATGTGGAAGAGCATTCCTGTTGATCGGCAGAATATGGGCCGAAGTACGATGGATGCATGTTTCAAGGTCTTGGATGAGCAGCACATCCTCGCTATCGCCCCTGAAGGGACGCGGAGCAAGGATGGGAACCTGCAAGAGGGAAAGGGCGGTGTTGCTTTCATCGCCCACAAGAAGGACGTTCCGATGATTCCTGTGGCAGTGATGGGCTTTCCCTCGTTCTCCAAGAACATCAAGCGCCTGAGGCGTACCGTGATAACGATCCGCGTGGGAGAGGTGTTTGAGATCGTGCAAAAGGGAGGGCGCATCGATGCAGATACCCGCCAAGCCCTTGCCGATGAGATAATGATGCGCCTGGCAGTTCTGATGCCCAACGAGATGCGCGGCCACTACAAGGACAAGGATATCGTCTTCTCGCTGACCCAGACGGTCAAAGCCTAGGGTTTCAAGTCTCTGCTGGCTTGTTGCAGTCCTCGATACACGGCTTCATGAATGAGCGTCAGGCGTTTTCTGCGCCCCCCGTTGTCTGCTGGTTGGGCTGTGAGGCGTATCGGCTCCCCTGCCAGGATTGTCGCCCGCTTTCCTTTTGGGCTGTAGCGGGTATTGATTGACCCACCGCAGAGCCTGTTGTTGATATCCAGCAGATTGAGGGCGACCTCGAACAAGCGGTTCTCCTCTTCTCCCTCATGCAGGTAGGAAGGGTCCAGGTACTCCAGAATATCGACCACCTGGCTGATCCGCAAGGAGTGATGCGCCCCAGCCTGCCTGTACGTGGCTTTGGCCCTCTGCAACAGTGAATGGGCCTGTTCTTCTTGGTTGAACAGTGTATCCTCGCCTCGGTAGCGAAGCCTGAAAAGTCTGTCCAAGATGGACCCCTCTTCACCCTGTATGCCTGCCTGGGCCTCTCCTAGGCAGAGCAAGGCTTCACACAGCAGGTTCCTTCGGATGATGAAATCGGCCTCTTCGGGAAGCGGGATGCCAAAGAACGAGGCGACTAGCTCCAGACTCTTATTGCAGGCTTCAAAGAGGCGCTGGTGCATCCCTGTCTGGGTAAGTGCCTCTCCTGTTTCTTTTTGCCAGCGTGCAAGCAGCGTCTCAAGATCGTCTGCGTAGCGATAGCCGATGGCAATCGGAAGGATTACCACCTCCTTGCCGCCTTCCAAGGCCCAGGAGGCGAGATTGGCAACTCCCATCTCGATCGGTTCGCAGCGATGTCCGTGATAGGTTACCTGGCCTTCCGGCGCCAAAGCGATGGGAAATCGTCCCTGTTGCACCTCCTTGCGCAGGTAGTGCATTCCTTCCTTGTTGTTTCCCCGATTCTGGACGGCGACAAACCCGAGGCGGGGGAAGAGAAACCTGGTCACCCTTCCTGCCCAGTTGAGCACATCGCGGCCATAGAGAAAGCAGAGATGACTCTCCTTGACTGCAACCAGAAGAGCGGGAGCATCCTCTTTTGCAGTATGCCTGAAGGCGATGATCAGGCTCTGCCTGCCCTCCTTGAAAGCCTTGATCTCGTTCGAAAGCACCTCTGGGTTTGCGAGCTTGAGAACGTTAATGCCAAGAGCCAGCCTCACGTACAAGCTTCCGGCCAGGCGGCTGAAGCAGTAGACGGGCTTTGAGAAGCGTGGGGTGGGGAATTGCTTGGTTGTATTCACGGTGCATCCCGTGTAGCAATCAGCTGTTCATAGTAGGTTCGGTCGATGGGATAGGTTCTGAGAATCCAAAGCCCGGCAAGATACCAGAGCAGCGGCAGGGGGCCGCAAATGAGAATAATCCCGATTTTAGCCAATTCGGTGATGTGCTCGGTCTGGTACCCGAACAAGGCAAGGATCCATCCATTCAATGCAAGGGCGAGCGCTTGGCCAAGTTTGCTGGAGAACGTCCAAAGGCTGGAAAAGACTCCCTCCCTCCTTCCTTTCTTCCTTGTCACTGCATCGTACTCGACAATGTCAGGCAGGATGGAGTGGGGCATGACGTAGTGGGTGGAAAGCCCCACTCCCGCAAAGCCCATGACAATGACTCCAAACGTCGGGCCGAGCGAGCTTCCCAAAAGGCTGAAGAGCATCACCGCTGCACTCATGATGGACATGCCGATCATGTAGCAGGCTTTCTTGCCGATTCTCTTGGAGATTTGGACCCACATGGGTATGCACAACAGGCTGAAGGAGAGCAATGCCACCAAGGCAAGCTGGAACAGTCCTTCGTTTTTGAAGATGTAGGCAAAATAGTAGACCAGCGCCCCTTGGATCATCGAAGTTCCGGTAATGAAGAAGGTCCAAGGTAGCAGGGCGGAGAGGAACACCTTTTCCTTCATCACCTCGGCGAAGGTGGTGGCAAATCCCTCGAGCTCGCTTGAGCCGGTGTAGGCAGGTTCCTTGATCGCCCAAATTGTTGCCATCGTGGAGAAGAGCATCACAGCCCCCATGAACGTACCCATCATCGACCAACCGATGGCAACGTTGCTGAACAGGTTGACAATCGGCATGACCAAAGCAGCTCCCACGAAGGTTCCCAACACAGCAAAGCTCATTCGGTATCCGGTGAGAATCGTGCGTTGGTTGTAATCCTCGGTCAATTCAGGCAGCAAGGCGGCATAGGGGATGTTTACCAGGGTGTAGGCGGTATTGAGTGCACAGTAGAGGAAGGTGGCATAGGTAAACAGTCTCATCTGGCTGGAAAGCTGTACCGGGGTGAACATCAGGCCCATGCAGAAGAAAGAGAGTATGGAGCCTACGAACATATACGGCCTTCGCCTTCCCCAGCGGGTGCGGGTGCGGTCGGAGATGTAGCCGGTGATCGGGTCGGTGATGGCGTCCCAGACCTTGCCGATCATCAGTGCGGTACCGGCAAGAGCCGGCAGCAGGCTGACCACATCGGTGAGGTAATACAGCAGATAAAAGCCCATGATGGTGAAGAAGAGATTGCCGCCCAAGTCTCCTACTCCGAATCCGAGCTTGGTGCGCATGCTTAGCTTTTTAATGATGTGCCTCCATTTTTAAGCAGTGTACCCCACCGATTGAAGCTTCTCAACAACGATTTGCATCAGGGTTTCGGATTGTCCAACACTCCCATGAAGAGGGGTATGCTTCTTTCCAGATCCAGGATGGCATACACAAACGGCCGATCAAAAACCAATCGAAGCGATTCAAGGGGCGGCATGCTGGTCACCTTCATCATGACTGCGGTGACCGCAGCAGCCTCGGTTCCTGTTTCATCCACTCGGATGAAGGTCTTGTGCAGTACCTCGTCGATGACGGCTTCAGGCTTCTTCGAGGCGAGCATTGCTGAGAATTCAGCCGAGCCGGCATCGAAACTGCGCCTCATCCCCAGATTCTGCAGTTCATCTTTCAGGCTGTCTGCGTACCTGCTTTCGAATTTTGGCAGGGATAGGTCGATGAATTCATACTCGGCATTGGCAAAGCCTTCGAAAAGCGAAGCTGAAAAATGTGCCTGTTTTTGCATTTCCAAAAAGGAGTACACCCCATATCCTTGGTCCGGCAGAATCGCCACCATCGTATACCGTTCGTTTTTGTAGGGGAGGTAGAGATACGATGCCCTGTTCTGATGAAGATAGGCAAAATGGCTTTGTTGGCTGAGAAACGGGATTTGGATGTCCCCACTCTGGGCGTGGAAGGTCATCGTCCTGGTTGCCCTCGGTTCGAATTCACTTCTCCATGCATCCTTGAAGCTGATGGCATTGATGAGATAGAGAAGCATATCGGGCTGCACCTCATCGATGATGCTGTCAATCGCCCCTTTGGTAGCGTCCTTGACCCAGTCATTGATGACCTTGGTGCTTTTCTGTGCCTGGAAATTGAGGTTTCTTGCCTCTGCCCGATAGGCTTTGCGTACCTTGGCGAGAAATGTAGGGGAAAGATCCATCCTGTCGTTGGCCCACAGGCTGTTTGCGATGCTCACCTCTTTTGGTGACTGTTTCAGGTAGGCAAGGCTTGCCTGATTCAAATCCTCGACAGAGAGGGAGGAGCCCGTAAGAACTGAAAGCATTTCCTCTTGCGTTTGGCCTGCTGCCCCATTGGCTGTCATGCCGAGGGCGAGCAGCACAGAAAGCGGGGAAATCATCCTGTCATGCACCGGCGAGCCGGTTGCAAAAAAGAGCTTGTCCGAGAATGTTTGCACCGATTGAGTGAACAATGCCTCTTGCTGTTCGACAGTAAGAGTGGTTCTCTCTTCCTGAACCGGCATGGCAACCAGGCTCGCTGTGATGAGAAGCAGCAAAAAACTCAACGTATACATCCGCATATGGCCCTCCTCGATGAAGCAAAGTGTAGCACACTCTACAGTTTTTACCGAGACTGAAGCAATGCTCCATGGAATTCACACACTTGCGTCATACGCTGAAATGCATAGGAGCAGAAACAACGTGAAAACTCTCAACAAGAAGCGTCTTCGGATTCGATCGATTGTGCAGCTGGTGTTCTTTATTTGGGTGGTGGTGGTAATCTCCCTTGGCTCGGCAGCAGAACGGGGTGTTGTACTTCCCTTTACTCCAAGCACAGCCTCCTTGCATGCAATCTGCCCGTTCGGCGGGGTGGTGAGTGCATGGAATTTGATCACCGAAGGAACGTTGGTCAAAAAAATCCATGACTCCTCGGTTGTTTTAGCTGTGTTGGGTGTCCTGCTTGCCATGCTGTTCGGCCCGGTCATCTGTGGATGGGTCTGTCCTTTCGGAACCTTCCAAGAGTGGGTGGGCCGCATCGGCAGGAAGCTGTTCAAACGTCGCTACAATACCTTCGTCCCTCAAAAAATTGACCGGTATCTGAGACTGCTTCGCTATGTCGTACTGGTCTGGGTGGTGGTAATGACCAGCGTGTCTGCAACCTTGGTGTTCCAGGCGTACGACCCGTATTACGCACTCTTCTCCTTTTTGCGCAGTGAATTCTCGCTTGCTGGAACCATCATTCTAGGCATTGTCGTTTTGCTCTCACTCTTTGTGGAACGCCCGTTCTGCAAGTATGCCTGTCCGTATGGAGCATTTTTAGGTCTGTTCAACAAATTCCGAATTTTCAAGATTCGACGCAACGATAACACATGCATCAGTTGTTCGAAGTGCAACCGTGCATGTCCGATGAACATCGATGTACAGGGAGGCGGCACTGTAACCTCCGCTCAGTGCATCTCCTGCATGGAGTGCACCAGCGACCGTGCGTGTCCCGTTCCGAAAACCGTGGTAAATGGTCTGAAACTCGACAAGGCCGCAGTGTCGACGAACAAGGTGGGCCTGTTGACTGCCGGCATCCTGGTTGCAGGAATCCTGTTGTCGGTGGCTCTTGGTCTTTGGGAAACGACTTCAAGCAAACAGCCGGCCCTGATCAAGAGCGGTGATTTTGCAGGGCTTGCCGATCCTGGCGACATTCGTGGCTCCTATACCTATCGTGATGTTCTTAAGAGCTTTGCGATACCGGAGACAGCTATGTTGAAAGCATTTCAAAGCTCGTCGCTGGACCAGCGGCTTGGAGATCTGGAGACGTTGTGGGCATCGGTGATTCCCGAGGGCACGGAGGTCGGTACCGATTCGATCAGGCTCTTTGTCTCGCTCTATACGGGAATTCCGTATGAAGCGGAAGAGACAACCCTGTTGCCCAAGAGTGCAATCGAGGTGTTGATCAGCGAAGGCAGGAACACCGATCCGAACTTTGAGCGGTACACACGCGATGCCGTCTCCCTTCCTGCAGGGCTTGCAACCCAACCGGTTCCAGTCCAATCCAAGGAGGAGACCACCGCCTTCGCCTTCACCGGCAAGACTACCCTCGCAGAGCTGTTGGATGCAGGATACGCACAAGAGGATATCGAGGCGATTCTGGGTCCGATGAAGAAGACCGATGCCATCAAGACAATTGCTGAGGCAAAGGGTATGAGTTTCAGTGATGTAAAGGCCCGGATTCTCGCGCTCTAGATCGACAAGGCAAACGAGAGGGGAATGGTCAGGATGCCCAACAGGGTGGATGTCAGCACCATGGTGCTGGCAAACTGGTTGGGCAGCCCGTAGCGAAGCGGCAGGATGCTGGTGAACATGGCCGAGGGCAGGGCGGTGGAGACAAGTACCACCGTTCGAGCCAAACCGGTCAGGCCGAAAGCCATCACCGCAAGATAGCCGATGAGATACCCGCCAACAAAACGCAAAAGAAGAGCTCCGATGAGGTTCCATGAGAACGTGAATTTGATGGACCTGATGGAAACACCAAGCGCAAACGCCGCCAAGGGAGAAGCAGCTTCCCCTGCAAAGGTAAATGAATTGACCAGGCTCTGCGGCATGGAAAGAGGAGTGAGGCGAAACAAGAAGCCCAGCACTACAGACCAGAGAATGGGGGAGTGGAGCATCGAGAGGATGCTTTTCTTGCTGAAACCGCCGGTAATGACCAAGATACCCAGGGTGAACATGAATATGCCTTGTACCTGGTCGTAGATGAGAATGAGGTTCATGGCTTCCATGCCGCCCCAGAGTTTCATCAAGGGGATGCCCAAAAACCCGGAATTCATGAATACCAGGGGAGGGACTGTGCTGCGGATGTCCTCTTTGGCAAACTTGGCCCAAAGAATCGCAGCACCGAAGAGGAGGACGCACACCAAGGCGGAGGCCTTGGCCATATCGGCGATGGCTTGGCCGGTGAGGTTGCTTTCTGTCAGGGAGATGAAGATGAGAGCGGGCAAAAAGAAGTCGGAGGCCACCTTCACCAAATCCTGTACCTCAATGGAGTACAATGCGCTTAAAAGATATCCACCCAGGACAACCAGCAGGATGGGGAGCATCTGCAAGAATGATGAGAGTATCATGGGAGGAACTATAGGAGAAAGAATCATTGCTTGCAAGCACTTTCATTTGGTAAAAAAAACTTCCACTTGCAAACACTGTTCTTGATTCTCCATTTTCTTCGGATATACTGGAACCACCCCAGTGGTGTAAGGAGCATCATGCATAGCACCCGCCCGAATCGCAATTGGAAGGAATTGCCGAACAAGGTTGTTCATATACAACGCAAAACCCATGTTGCCTTGCGGCTTTTGCTTCTCGGCCTTCCTATCGTCCTGATAATCATTCTGGCTTTTTCCCATTTCTATAGCCGTCTCAACTCCCTGTTGGATGCTGAAAAGCAAAGCCAATATGAAAACCGTGCCCAAGGATGTGCACTTCTGATAGTTCATCACCTAGAATCGGACCAGAAACGACTGCTGTTGCTCGCACAATCACTCTCGGGTTTTACCCTGGAGCAAAACCTTCATCTGGTTGAAAGCCTCGGTGAGAGCGATATCTCACTTGTTGTTGATGCAATTGCGGATGCAGCTCCGTTCTCGGTCGATGCTGCAGCTGTTGTGCACCGCACATCAGTGGAGACGGCTGATGGGAAGAGCGCGGTGCTGCAACTGAAAGTCAGTCCGGTGGCATACCGAAGCATGCTTTCTTGTCCCGAACACGCAAAAAGCTCCCGCATGATGTGGGCCGATGAGGACGGATCGATCATTTGGCAGTTTAAAGCCGATGAACAGCAGGTTGGAACTGAATCGTTGGCTGCGTTGTATCCTGCTTGGGAACAAGGAGGCCTGGTAAGCTTTCTGATGAAGGACAATGCTTCCTATACGACAATACTCCCTCTGGGAAACGGATATGGATACTTCGTCCTTGAGAGCCACGACAAGTTACTGGAACAAGCCTACCTGACCATCCTCCAGGCATCGCTTTCCATGGCGGTTTTGGTATCGCTTCTGTTGCTTTCGCTGCTGTTCTACCTGCTTCTCAAAGACTCTGTGTATGAGCGGTCCCTGCTGCACCTTGCGTTCAGGGACGAGCTGACAGGGCTGCCGAACAAGAACCATTTTGTCCAGGAAGCTTCGCAGCTGCTCGAGCGTGCACGCAGTCCGTACGCGGTCATCATTTTGGACATCGGCAAGTTCAAGCTCATCAACGACCACTTTGGGTATGCATTCGGTGATTCCATGCTGTTGTATTTTTCCAAAGTCCTTCCACGCTATACCACCAAGGACGGTGTTTGTGCACGATTGAGCGGGGACAAGTTCATTCTTTTATGCAGCTATCGTGAAAAAGAGTCTTTGGACCGCAGGATCAGCGTCATCACCGAAGAGCTGAAGCGCTTTTCTTTTCCTGGAGCCTCTCCCTTCCAGCTGGATATCCTGATTGGGATATCTTTGATCGAAGACAGCAAGATTTCAATCAATGCAGCGATCGACAAGGCTCTTTTTGCACTTTCCGCCCTGAAAGAACGGCAGGCAAGCGGATATTTATACTATGATGAAGTATTGCGCTCCCAACTGCTCGAGGAGAGCGAGTTGGACAAGGTCTTTGCAAAGGCCTTGAAAGCAGGTGAGTTCCATATTGTTCTCCAGCCCAAATACTCGTTGCAGACCCTTCGTTTGGTCGGTTGCGAGGCGTTGGTACGGTGGGACCATCCCAGCAAAGGCCTTTTGGCCCCTTCCCAATTCATACCGCTCCTTGAAAAACACAACCTGTTGGTCACCTTGGATATGTTTGTCCTTGAGCAGGTATGCAGGCTGATAAAACAATGGCAGCTCAAGGGACTGCCGCTGCTGCCGATATCGGTCAACCAATCACGCTCGTACCTGTTCAATACCCATTACGAGCAGACCTTGGTTGAATTGATCGACCGCTACGAGGTGGAGCATCGCCTCATCGAATTCGAGCTGACCGAGAGCCTGTTCCTCAATGACGTAAAGCACCTGTCTAAGGTCTTGTCCTCGCTTCGCAGGCACTCCTTCCTGGTTTCCCTTGATGATTTCGGTAGTGGATACTCCTCATTGACCATGCTCAAGGATGTCGCAATCGATAAGATCAAGCTCGACCAAGGCTTCCTCAAGGGGACGGATGAACATCATAGGGGCAAGGTGGTGGTGCAGCATGTCATCGCCATGGCCAAGCAGCTCGGCATCACAACCGTTGCCGAGGGCGTGGAGACAGGCGAGCAGGTCCATATGCTTCAGATGCTGGGTTGTGATGTGGTGCAGGGCTACTTCTTCAGTCATCCCTTGCAGGTTTCAGAGTATGAAGCGTTGCTTATCGATGATCGCCTCCCTTCTTCCTGAACAAGGAGAGAGTCCCAAACCCTCCCACGATTGCAAGGTAGAAGCCGAATTCATACCACCAGCCTGCATTGTTGACGGCATAGATGCGCACCTCGGGTTTGAACAGGCGAACGACAAGCGCTATCGGGGCCATCCATCCATGCCAGACTCCGAGAAAGAAGCCTGCGACTTTGCTTGCCGGCTCTGAGGTCTGGGTGGCAAGGCAGCCGCCGAGCAACAGGACCAAGCCAAGAGCAAGTGCGATTACCAACAATGATCTCTTCATGATCGTCCTCCTATGATGGCAGCGATTCTTGATTGCACACGGCGTGCTTCAGGTATGGGGAAGAGAGGATAGTCATGATTCATCCGTTTCCCCTCATGATATTCGAGCATGGCCATCTCCTGCTTTGCCTTCCGCCTGAGAGCCCGGGCATCGGCAAGAAAAAGCTCATGCGTTCCTACAAAGAGAATGATCGGAGGCAGGTTCGCCAGAGAGCCGAAAAGCGGGCTCACCCGCCAATCCGTCGGCTCGACATCTCCCCTCCAAGCCCTGCCATAGAGGCGAAGCTCCTCTTTGGAGAGCATCGGATCCTGGCCTTGGAGAAAGTCAGTGGATGGATTGGTCAGCTCGATATCCAGCCAGGGGGAGATCAGGATGAGGTGATCGAGCCGCCTTCTGATCCGTTCATCCATACTCTGGGCGAGTGCAAGAGCGAGGCCTCCGCCCGCTGAGTCTCCCATCAGGGTGATTTGTTCTGCTTCCTGCTTTTTAAAAAGACGCAGCAGGGAGGGCAGTACCTCGCTGACTTGGTGGTCGGGAGCCTTGGGATAGATGGGGACTATCATGCGGCAACCGCTCATTCGTATCAGCCTCTCCAGAAAAATCCAATGGGCAAAGGTAGGTTGCTGAACATAAGCACCTCCATGCAGAAAGAAAACCAGGTTCTTGGCACGCTTGTCGCCCATGGTAAACACCTGCATGTTCTCAAAGAGAAACTCCTCCACATTGACAAGCAACCCCAATCCCAGAGGAAGGCTGTAGCTTTGGCGGCTGATTTCTGCCAATTCGTCGAGGCTCTTATGGATTACAACCAAGCTTTGGCGGATTCTCAGATAGAGCAGCTGCTCGCTCATGAAGCTGGACGCACTGCGTTTTTCCCGTATTCTGATGACTAGCGAGAAGGCTGTCAGAATCAGCAGAAACAGCAGCAGTGCGCGGATGTCCATAGGCTAGAGGATGATGAAACGGAAAATCGCCTGATTGAACAGATGGGTGAGTGCATGGGCGAGCATTGCATACTGCAGTCCCTTTTTGCAGTACAAGAGACCGAAGACAAAACCCAACACCCCGTTGAGCAGCAAGGTGCGGGCAAGCAAAAGGAGTGTGATCTCACCGAATGCCATCTTGGTTGCAGGAAGGTGGCCGAGGGCGAAGAGCACGGCGGCGATGAGGTTTGCAAGAAGGTGGAACCATCCGGGAATAGGCGTAACACCCCGATTTTTTCCCCTCATCATATCGAGGATGAGAACCAACAGGGAGAGCATGAAGAAACGCAACATGATCTCTTCAATGATGCCGCCGTAGAGCATGGAGAAGAGCAGGGAGATGAGGGTGAACGATTCCTTGGTGTAGGCAGCCTGGACTTGGGCGATCCGGGGTGCGAACAAATAGTAGTCGCTGATCATCACCAACGCACAGCCCAAACCGACCAATACGGTGAACAGCGTTTCTTGTTTCGTAAAAGCGAAAGGCTTGAGCAGGCCGGTTCTCTCTGCAATCAGGTACCCGAGATAGGAGAGCACCAGGGTATAGATGAAGGCAATCTGGATCATGGAGGCGAATATCAACAAGAGCGTAGGAGCCTGCATTCCGGCTTGTTTCATCGCATTGACATTCGCCATGGCCAGATAGATGCTGCACAGTATTCCTACGGGCAGCAACGTTAATCCGAAGTGCAAGGCTTTCTTATGTATCTTCATGCATCACTCCTGGTTTCTGACTGTACTCCACCTGCTCTTCGATGACAAGAGAAGAGGGCTGCAGCACAGCCCCCGTCTTTTGGATATCGAAATTGTTCAGCGAACGAAAGTAAACGCTTCGTTTGGTGCATCATACTCATAGGATTCGATGCCGTTTCTCTCTGAGCCTGCAAAGGTTGAGCGCATCGGCAGCATCTGAACGGTTACCGTACCGCCCGCATCAAAGGTGACAAGGCCCTTATGGACAGCGGCGCTTCCAATCGGCGTGTCTCCGGTATAGGGATCGGAGCCCCATACTTCCTTTTCAGTCCCGCCGGCGGGAAGGGTGACGGTCATGGTCTGTCCTTCCTCGAGCCCGAGCTCACGGATTGTGTTGGACCAATCGACCTGCACTCCTCCGGTCTCCTGCAAAGTGATGGGCTTGCCCTTGGCATCCACAAACACGAAGCTCAGCGGCCATGACTCGTACGTGCTTGAAACCACAGAGTTGCGCAGCAAGCCGCCATACTTGGTTCGGCCGTCGGTAATTTCTATGGTTACCACCCCGCCTTTTTGGAAGGTGATCAAACCCATGTGCACTGCTGCGCTGCCGATGCTGCTGTCGGTGGTGTACTCGCCCAAACCCCAGAGATTTCCTGAAAACCCGTTGGGAGGCAGCTCAAGCGTAACACGATCGCCGATGACATGGGTGAACGCTTCAGCATTCTGGTCCCATGCAGCCAGCGAAGGCCGTTCTCCCTTGACTTCCTGCATCGCAGAGGCTTCTTCTTCAGGTTCAGCTTCTGCTTCCTGAGTTGCTTCCTTGGAAAATTCAAGGTGCAGATTCGGTCCGCCTGGTCCGATTTCAAACCCGCCGGACGTACAGCCGATGAGTAATCCGATGAGCAACAAGACGCTCATCACTTTCAGTGAACGTGTTTTCATTCCTACCCCCTTACGTTGTTGCAGGGCATAGCACAGACCAAGCTTCAGGGACTAGTTGTACCAAACCCCGACAATTGCTACTGACGGTATCAGCATACTGTGCAAATGCAAAATCCGAAAGAGCGACGACCGTTCAATTGTTGAAATTGGTCTTGATAGATGACGGCGCTTGCACCACACTGGTCAGGGGAGAACCACACATGGAACTGATACACACCAACGACGAACGTATTGAGCAATTGATTGAGTACTTGAACCTTCTCGGCAACGGGACAACCGACAAGCAGACGTATGCACGCTTTGCACCGGTATTGGAAACCGCTACTGCCTTTGAGGCAAACAGCGCCCTGGAATCATTGCTCTCCCAAGCCGATGATGTGACGGTGCATACAGCGGCGGTGGCCCGATTCATCCGCTCCATAGGCAAGGGATTGGAGAGCCAGAGCCTGCCTGAGTATCCCAAGGGTTCATTCTTCGCTTCCCTTGACCAGGAGAACCGCACCATCGCACGTGGCATGGAAGAGCTGCAGCGGTTGGCCAAGAGGTTGCAGAAGCAACAGAGCGAAGACCTCTCTTCTCTGATTGATGAGGTTGCATCCTTTTCCCTGATCAAGGACCATTATGAGCGGATACAGAATGAGTTGTTTCCGCTTTTTGAGAAAGCGAGCACCGAACACAGCTGTGTCAAGCTGATGTGGTCGATCCAGGATACCGCCCTTGGCCTTCAGAAAGCCGTACTTTCAGATGACAGAAGAGACCTGAAGCGATTATGGAAGGTGTTTGGACAATTTTATGTACATGTCGGTATTCTGTGCTATCGGGAACAATATATCTTGCTTCCTGTTGCATACCGGGCTCTGGGAACTCAAGAGCAGGTCCAGCGGGAGATTTCTTCTTTGCACAGGTTTGTGAGCAGGACGGGATCCTTGTCGAATCAGGAGTTGGAGCAAATTTTCTCGGTATTGCCGTTCGATATCGCTTTCATCGGCAGCGACGACCGTCTGAAGTTCTATTCAGATCCTCCCCATCGCATTTTTGTACGTACTCCCCAGGTTATCGGACGCTTGGTTCAAAACTGCCATCCGCCTAAAAGCGTACATACCGTCCAAGCCATCCTCGACTCCTTCAAGGAAGGAAGGGAGGATTCGGCTGAATTTTATCTGGTTATGAAAGGGAGATTCATCCACATCCAGTACTACGCAGTGCGTAGTACTGATGGCGGGTACCTGGGGTGTATGGAGGTAACCCAGGACGCAACACATCTCAGATCCCTTACGGGCGAGAAACGGTTGCTTTAGCTTCAAGATACTCTGAAAGCAGGGAGTAGCAGGAATTTTCCTCGGCCTTGAGAACACCCATCTCACGTTTCGCATTCTCGGTTGAGTCGCTGGCGTGTGCTGCATTGACACGGATGTTGGAGCCGAACTCGCGTCTGATTGTGCCTGCGGCAGCCTTGTTCGGATCGGTTGCACCCAAAATGGTGCGGATCTTCTGGACTGCATCCTTGCCTTCATAGATGAGAACCATGCACTTGACCAAACCGGGCTTGTCGTAGTCCTCGGGTTTGCAATCGCTGGGCTTGATGCCTGCCATGAACTCGACAATGCGTTCAAACTGCTCTTCTGAATACTTGTCCCCGAAGCTCTTGGTCAATATGTCCTGCATCTGTACATCCAGATGCACATTGAACTCATGTTCGAGCAGTTCACGCGCCTGCATGCCGTAAATGGGGGCAAGCTTGGCTTTCAAGCCTTCTTTTGTCGGACCATAAAACTGAAGAGCCTGGTTGACGGACATTTTCAGCACCTTGATCCCAACGATGCGCAAGCCGCTGCGGCTGAACATGTCTATGATCATACCCGGTCTGCTGGATGCATATTTCCAGTTGTCCGGTTTGATGATGACAAGCGTACGCTCGACATCGGCATAGTACTCGGCAGGCCTGTTGACAACGATGTTGCTCTCTTTCTCAAGCCAAGGTTTGAAGAGGGCGAGGGTGTCGTCGGCTTCACCCTGGGTTTGGGCGGTGATCACTGCAGGTTCGAAATACCGGATTTTTTCCTGGCTTTCGTCGGTGAAAATCAAGTCGGCATAGGTGTCGCGGATCGACTCGCCGATGACGGTCTCCACGCTTCCTGTCTCTTTCTGAAAAGATCCGACCACTGTCGAAAGTTGTTCACAGGGATTCTCCCCGCGCAGCAGCAAGAGCAGCGAGCGGTGTCTCACCCCTGATGAAGGACCCATGTTTTGTTCGATATAGTCAGAGAGTAAATCGGATATCTTGAAACCTTCAACTTTCTTTCTATGCTTGATGATGGATGCAAATTCCTTGGCAATTTCTTGATCCATTGCGATCATCTGGGCTCCGACGAGTTCCAAGGAAATACGGGAGAGGAGTCTGGATAATACCCCGCCGGTTCTACTTTTCGCTACCGTGTAGGGTGTCACCAGAACATACGATAAGGACTGTTCCATGAGCAGCCTCCTTCTATGGATGTCTGTACGACGTATCCTACAAGGCCTCTGGTGGTTTTGTCCATCGGGTTATAGGCAAAGCACCTAAAATACTTCGATTTGGCAGGACATCATCGTCTGAAGTGCGGCTTGATGTGCCTGGCGGCTGGTACCTGCACAGCAGGACCCATCCACC
Source organism: Spirochaetales bacterium (assembly GCA_012514185.1). Taxonomy (GTDB): domain Bacteria; phylum Spirochaetota; class Spirochaetia; order Sphaerochaetales; family Sphaerochaetaceae; genus Sphaerochaeta. Next base: position 41,175 of record JAAZAT010000303.1, read on the forward strand.
AGTACCTGAAGCTCGGGACGGAAAGCCTTGATGAGCAAGGCGTTGGAGACAACGCAGATGTCGGTGCAGACACCGACCAATTCAACCCGGTCAAGGTTCGGTTGCGAGGCAATCCAGGTTGCGAGTTCAACTGATCCAAAGGTTGGTTTCTCAAAACAACGGGCATGTTCCAGCAACGGCTTGAGTGCGGGCACCAATTGGTGTCCCTCTTCTCCCTTGATGCAATGCTCAATCGGCAGGTGTCTGCCTTCACTGGTTTGCAGATAGTCGCTGTGATGGGTATCGAGGGTGTAGGCGAGCGGGCCTTGATGGTTCTGGATCTTGGCCGCGATCCTGTCGACAACCAGCTGCGCTTCCTTGTTGCCCAAGCTGCCGGTTACGAAATCCTGCTGCATGTCGATGACGACAAGCAGGGGTTTAGAATGAGACTTTGTAGAGTCCGTGGACATTGCAGTAGGCATATACATCTCCATGATCCTTATCAGTGAATACTGTTGCAGCAGATCGGTTGCTCTTGATGTCGCTTCTCCTGACAGTCTGCTTGGTCACCAGGACAATGCAGGTGATTTGATGGTCTTCGCTCTGCGGGTGGGGCTTTTTGCCTACCTCGACATACAAGAGACCCGATCGACGCGTAATGACAGGCAGGTGGTATTCATCCGCTTGGTCTTCAGTCTTTGCCGTCACCGGTTGCATGCTCTGGCCGCAACAGGTCAAGGAGTGCCCGCCGTTATCGATGAGCTCCACCAGGGTGTGACAAACTGGACAACGATAAAAAAGAAGTTTCTTTGCCATATCTATAAGGTACTGTGATTGGACGAAAGAGGAAAGAGGGCTGTGGTGTTTTGTCAATCAATGATTTATTCATGGTCTTTGCATACTTTTCTCACATTTGGCACGTAGGCTCTGATTATCACAGTTCCCATTATGGAGGAAACCATGAAGAAAGTAATTGTAGCGATACTCGTATCCGTTGTTCTTATGTCGCTCCCGGTTTTTGCTGCTGGATCAAAGGAAAGCGCTGCTCAGAAGAGCGGCCCAATGGCCTGGATTGAAGACGGCGGCGTAGCAGGCCTGCCGGGAGTCAACCCGCTGAAGGCCAGCGGCAATATCATCACTGCCGGCAGCTCCACCGTGTATCCCTTGTCGGAGCGCATGGCTGAGCGCTTCAAGCAGGAAGGGTACAGCGGAGTCATCACCATCGACTCCATCGGAAGCGGTGCAGGATTCGAACGTTTTACCGTAGCCGGTGAGACTGACATTGCAAACGCCAGCCGCGCCATCAAGGCGAAAGAAGTTGAGGCTGCCAAGCAGATTGGTCGCAATCCGATTGAATTCCGTGTAGGCACCGACGCCCTTGCCGTAGTGGTAAGCAAGGAGAACACCTTTGCCAAGAACATGACCAAGAGTGAGCTTGCCAAGTTGTTCAGTACAGCTTCGACCTGGTCCGAAATCAATCCCGCTTGGCCGAACCAGCCGATTCAGCGCTTCATTCCAGGAACCGACAGTGGTACGTTCGACTACTTCAGCGAAGAAGTTTTCAAGAACAATCCCGAGCCGATGCTTTCTGCAAAGAATCTGCAGCTCAGCGAGGATGACAACATCCTGGTCCAGGGAATCAAGGGATCTCCGTATGCAGTCGGATTCTTCGGATATGCCTACTATGCAGAGAATAAGGACAGCCTTTCCATCCTGTCAATCGATGGTGTGGAAGCTACCAATGCCAACGTGGACAACGGGACCTACCCCTTGGCAAGACCGCTTTTCATCTACAGTGATGAGCAGATCATGCGAACCAAACCTCAGGTTGCGGCATTCATCAACTTCTACCTCAGCTATGTGAATGAAGAGATTGTAAAGGTGGGATACTTCCCGGCCAACGATGAAGAACTTGTAAAAGGCAGGCAGGCTTGGCTCAAGGCCATGAACGGTACCTACTAAGAGTTTTAGGTGATTCTGGTTATAGGCCGCGTCCATGCGGCCTATGGCCTTCTTTGAAAGGATGTTCCATCTATGGCAATTGACAACCCTCACTTTAGAAAGAAAAGCCGTTTTCATGAGCACATCATCGAAACCGTCATGTTTCTTTTCGCCCTGTTCTCCATGTTGATCACCGTCGGAATCGTCGTGATTCTGGTCAGGGAGTCCTATTTGTTTTTTTCTGATCCCCAGGTTGATCTCATAGGATTTTTAACAGGGAAGAATTGGCAGCCGATGATTCATCAGTTCGGCTTCCTTCCCTTGCTCAACGCTACCTTCACCACCAGCATCATTGCGATGCTGCTTGGAATTCCCATAGGTCTCTTTGTAGCCATCTACCTGGCCGAATATGCCAGTGACAGGATGCGGGGCATCCTCAAGCCGGTTCTTGAGGTCCTTGCCGGCATCCCCACCATCGTCTACGGATACTTCGCCCTGACATTCATGACCCCGCTTCTCAGGTCGTTGTTCGGCCAGGATGTGGTGGAAATCTACAATACAGCTTCGGCAGGATTGGTCATCGGCATCTTGGTCCTTCCTATGATAGCCACCATGGCCGAGGATGCGATCAGCTCGGTACCGAAGGAACTGCGTCTTGCAGCATATGCCCTTGGTGGTACGAAAATCGAAACCACGTTCAAGGTCGTCATCCCGGCCGCTCTGAGCGGATTGTCGGCCACCTTCCTGTTGGCTCTCTCACGGGCCATTGGAGAGACGATGGTGGTAGCACTCGCTGCAGGAGCAGGACCAAAACTGACCGCCAACCCGTTCAAGGCTGCTGAAACAATCACCGGCTACATCGTTCGCATCAGCGGAGGGGACGTCAGTTACAACTCTGTTGATTACAACAGCATTTTCGCACTCGGTTTGGTGCTCTCCATCATCACCTTCACCTTGAATCTGGTGTCCAGGAAGATATCCACCATCTTCCATCAGGAGTATGAATAATATGCAAAATTCCGTATCTTTTGGGAGTGAAGAGAATCTTCTTTCCATGATGGAGAGGCGAAGAAAAGCCGGGGTGGTGTGGCAGGCGGTTTTCCTGTTCTCCACCTCCTTGGCGATTCTCTTTCTCATTCTCTTATTGTTCTCGGTCATCGACTCGACTTTCGGATTTGCAGCCATACGCTATGAAAAGAAACCCTCGGAACTGATGGTCGGGAAATCACAGCTTTCAGATTTCTCCCGCCAAGAACTGGAGGAGACTGCAAAAACCCATCTTTCGAGCGGCATCCTCAGAAGGGTGGAATATGAAAAGCCGATCGCCGACCGTACGGACAAGGATTTGATAGGCATCCTGGAGCAGTATGTGTTGCAACCCAGCGTACTGAGGACATGGGGGCTGTGGGCTTCCTTGACGAAGCAGGGTGAAATCAACGAATACCTGTTCGATCAAGGAGATGCGGTTCTGACCTTCAAGAGCTGGCTGACCATCGACTTCTTGTTCGCCGACCAGAGTGCCAACCCCCTCTATGCCGGTATCCGCACAGCTATGCTCGGATCGCTGTGGATCATTCTGATTACCTTCCTGTTTGCGTTTCCCATCGGAGTGGGTTCAGCCATCTACCTCGAGGAGTATGCAAAGCCGACCAGGCTGACCAGACTCCTTCAGCTCAATATCTTCAACCTCAGCGCAGTCCCCTCGATCATTTACGGACTTTTGGGCTTGGCTGTCTTTGTTCGGGCGATGGAAACATTCACCAGTGGTTCCCTGTTTTCCGGGGTTGCCGATACAACCGCCAACGGACGAACCATCCTCAGCGGAGGATTGACGTTGGGTTTGTTGGTGCTGCCGATCATCATCATCAACACCCAGGAGGCGCTGAAGGCGGTTCCGGATTCGCTGCGCATGTCCAGCTACGGCATTGGTGCAACCAAGTGGCAGACCATTTGGGGCCAGGTGTTGCCGGTATCCATCGACAGGATTCTTACCGGGACCATCCTTGCGCTGTCCAGGGCATTGGGAGAGACCGCACCCTTGGTCGTCATCGGTGCTTCGACCTTCATCAGCGTCGATCCCTCGGGAATTTTCTCCAAGTTCACAACCTTGCCAATCCAGATTTATCAGTGGTCGGCCAGACCCCAGGGAGCGTATCGCAACGTGGCAGGTGCTGCGATCATAGCCCTTTTGATCCTGCTGATGGCCCTCAACAGCAGCGCCATCATCCTACGAGACAAACTATCCAAAAAGAAGAGGATGGAAGCATGAATAAAACCAGTTTGGCTGAAAGCCTGCCACCGGTATTCCAAGAGAAGAGCAAGGTGGAACCAACAAAAACAATTATCCAGTTGGATGATGTCAATATCAATTACGGATCCTTTACTGCAGTCAAGCATGCGAGCATGGAAATTTATGAGCACAAGGTGACAGCCTTCATCGGGCCTTCGGGATGCGGCAAAAGTACGGTGCTTCGAAGCATCAACCGCATGAACGACCTGATTCGGGGGGCGACCCTCGATGGCCGGGTTCTGTTCAATGGGGAGGATCTGTATGCCAAGGATGTCGATCCGGTTTTGATCCGCAGGCGCATCGGCATGGTGTTCCAGAAACCCAATCCCTTTCCCAAGTCCATTTATGAGAATATTGCCTGGGGGGCGAGGGTGAATGGCTACCGAGGGGATTATGATGAGTTGGTGGAGACAAGTCTTCGTTCAGCGGCCTTGTGGGACGAGGTAAAGGACAAGCTCAAGCAGAACGCCCTGCGTCTCAGTGGAGGTCAGCAGCAGCGTCTCTGCATTGCGAGGACCATTGCAGTGCAACCGGAAGTAATCCTGATGGATGAACCTGCTTCAGCGCTCGATCCGATAGCAACTTCTAGGATTGAGGAGTTGATTCTTGAGCTGAAAAAGGACTATACCATAGTCATCGTCACCCACAATATGGGACAGGCGAGCAGGGTGTCGGACTATACCGCCTTCTTCATGGTGGACCAGAACAGGACCGGGTATCTGCAGGAGTATGAGGAGACGGAGCAGCTGTTCCTCAATCCAATACATAAGAAAACAGAAGAGTATATATCGGGTAAATTCGGTTGATCCAGGAGGTTTGAAATGGATGAAAAACATACCATTACGCTGGATGAGAAAATGCGGTTTTTTCAAGAACTGCTGATCCAGATGGTTAATAGGGTTGAGGAGTCGATTCTTCTTGCCCATGCGGCTTTCAGCAATCATGACGAGGAACTGGCCAAGAAGGTTGTCGCAAACGATTGGTTCATCGACCAGCTTCAGGAAATGGTGGAGAATGACGGGGTGCGCCTGCTTATCAGTGAAGCTCCCTACGGACACTACATGCGGCACATCATCGCCGGCATGAAAATCGTTTCCAGTTTGGAGCGGATGGGAGACCATGCAGCCCATATGGCGAAAATGACCAGATGGGAGGAGAATCCCCAGTTCACCCCGTTTGTTGAACGCATCAGCGAAATGGCCTTGCTTGGAGCAACCATGACCCGTCGGGCTGTGGAAGCCTTCATCGATGTAAAAGCTGAAAAAGCCATTGAGGTGGCCGCCATGGATGATCAAATGGATCATTTGCGCGATGAGTTGAATAAGGATCTCTACGTATTGAAACCGGAAAACGAGAAGGAGATGGAACGCATACTCAGCCTCCATTACCTGACCAAGGAGATGGAGCGCCTCGGTGATCACGTGACGACCATCTGCCGCTGGATTGTGTACATGGAAAAGGGGCAGAGGCCGAAACTCAACGGGCCGAAGTTGCAGAATCCAGCCATCCCCCGCGTCTGATTCTTATTGTGAGTTCTTTCGATACAATGAATTGCTTCGTTCTTCCAGATTGGGAAGCTCAAAGCCGCTTCGAGGCAGTCTCATGATAAAGAGACTGCCTTTTCCTACTTTGCTCTTCACTTCTATGCTCCCATGATGCACACCGGTGATGTGCTTGACGATGGAAAGACCGAGTCCGGTACCTCCCTGGCTGCGGCTTCGGGCGGTATCGACACGGTAAAAACGCTCAAAAATCCGCTCTTGGTCCTCAGCCGGTATCCCGATGCCTTCATCCTTAACCGAGAAGGTGACAGTTGCATCATCCACATGGCAGGCAAGGGTGACAGGTGAGCCTTCACCGGAGTAGGTCAATGCATTGATCACGAGGTTTGTCAGTGCCTGGGTGATCAGCATGCCGCTGCACAAGACTTCATACCCCAGAGGATTGTCGATCTTCGTTGTCAGGGTGCTCTGTTTTTCTTCGAACCGGTACTTGCAGTTCTGTACGGTTTCCTCAATGATTTGTTCAACTTGTGTCCAGGTCATGGTGGGATGAGTATTTGACTGTTCGAGGCTGGAGAGCAGCAACAAGTCATCGACAATACGTTTCATATTGCTCGCCTGACGATGGATGACTTGGCCGAACTGCCGGAATTGCTGTTCGGTCTGTGCCTCAAGCAAAGCCTCCGAAAACCCGGTAATCGAAGTAATCGGAGTTTTCAATTCATGGCTGACATTGGCTACAAAATCCTTGCGGATCTGTTCCAACCTCGTCAGTTCCGTCATATCCTGGATCGACACCACCAACGATTTATTCAAATCCTGGGACTCCGCCAGCGGGGAACAGAGAAAGCGAAGCGTCCTTGCTTTACGCTTTCCTACCAAAATGGCGCTCTCCCCATAGAGATGATTGTACTTGGCAACGGTGAGGGACGTCGCTGTACCTTCCTTCGAGCATGTGTTGCAGGCTAAAAGCACCTCAGTCGAAGCGATCACCTCGCCCAACCTGCGTCCGGTGGGATCTCCCCCAAGCAGTTTAACCGCCTCAAGATTGGCCACCTCTACAGTGAGATTGGCATCCAGCAGCAGGATTCCCTCGTGCAGGTTGTCCATGATGGTCTGCAAACGGTTGTGCGAGGTTTCCAAACGGTCTTGGTTTGTTTTCAGCAAGGAGGCCATATGCTGCATCGAAGCGGCTAGGTCGGCCATCTCCTTGGGGCTCTGGATCAGAAGTCGTTCATCCAAGTTCCCTTGGGCATAGTGTTTGGCCAAGGTCTGGATTTTCTTCAAGGGTTTTGTGAGCAGCATGATCGACACGGTAGTGATGAGCAGAAGAAGCAGTACTAGAATGGCAAGGTTGCCTAAAAACATCCGCTGATACGTTTCTTTGTAGCCGCTGAGCTGACTCAATTTTTTGGAGACGCGAAGGACTGCAATGGTTGGGTGGTTTTCCACCGAGCGTGCAAAGTAGAGCACAGGAAGATTCTCGGTTGCACTTGAACGCTCACTGGATGCACTTCCCTTCGCAAGGGCCTCCTGCACTTCCTGCCTCCACAGGTGATTGGTCAACTCTGCAATGTTGTATTCCGAATCGAAGAGCACTTGACCGTCGTGGGCGATCAGGGTGATCCTGGTTGATGTTGACTCTGCATATGCGTCAAACTGCCCTTGCTCCCAAGGTTGTGTGTGTCGGGTGACAATATCGTACAGGTATTCGGCATTCTCTTCCAGCTCGGCATAGGTTGACTGCCGAAGGGCTGCACTGAAAGCCCTGTTGGAAAGACTGTAGCTGAGTGTAAGGCTCAACATGAGAAGAATGAGGGAGGAAACGAGTAGATTGGAACGGATGCTTGAGAATTTCATGGTACCAACTCCCTGGCGAGGTAAGAATCATTCATGAAAATACTGTAGCAAGGAAGGATGGGAGGAAACAAGGACACGGCTTGAATTTCACAATTTTCTCATATCTTCCGCATACCTTTCTTCTTTTTATGTTTCATGATAAAATTTTTCACCATCATTCTAGGGAGCATGCGATGAACGTCTGTGTGCAGGAAAAAGAACCTGCGTACCTCTATGATACTCCGCTGTTGCATCAATCGTCCTTTTGGTCACAAGTAAAGCAGAAACAGGGTTACGAAACAAAAGCCTTTGACATCAAGGTCCGTTCGGAAGACTTGCAAGGGTCTCCGTCTTCATCCTATGTGCTGGACGACGTGCTTGTCCAGCTGGTTCCCGTCAATCGGGAGCAGACCATCGGCTATGTCCCGTATGGTCCGGTTCTCAGTCCCCAGGAGGACCGAATGGGACTCTTTTTGGAAGAGCTGTCCATGAATCTGCAGGAAAAACTTCCCCGTCACTGCATCCTGCTGCGCTATGATCTTCCTTGGAAAACCATCTGGGAGGATGAGGATCTTCCTCTCACCCTGCAAAATCTCAGGTTGAACTGGGGAACGAGCATGCGAAGCCTGCACAAGTCGGTTTCCAACCAACTGCCCAGTGACACCATGCTTATCGACCTCAGGCCCGAACAAGAGGAAATTCTTTCAAGGATGCATCATAAAACCAGATACAACATCAATTTAGCCTTACGTAAGGGTGTTGAGGTGCGTCAAGTCGGACACGACCATCTCGATACCTTCTACGACCTGTACCGACAGACCTGTGTACGCAACCGCATCAATTTGCATGACCGCTCCTTCTTTGATTCGCTGTATGGACCTGCCGATGAGAGCGCCGGAGTTGTCCTGCTGATGGCTTTCTATGAGGGAAAGCCCCTCAGTGCAATGTTTCTCAGCCGTTCGAAGAACCGGGCGACCTACCTCTATGGCGCCTCTTCCTCGCAAATGCGAAACACCATGAGCACCTATGCACTGCAATGGGGTGCCATCAAGCTGGCAAAAAGCTGGAACTGCAGCGAATACGATCTGTTCGGCGTTTCGCCATCGAAGGAGAGGGACCATCCGATGAGCGGTCTCTACTCCTTCAAGAAAGGGTTCGGGGGGAGCATGCTGCATCGCATGGGGTGTTGGGATTTCGCCTACGACATTGAGGACGCCCAAGCGCTCTTTGCGTATGAGATGGTCGGTGAAGGCTATCACCAAAGCTGAAAGAGCAGGCGCACCTTGCCTCCACAAATCATGCCGAGCTTTGAGGCTTCTGTGTTGGACAGGTCGTAGGATCGTACCAGATTCATGGTCGTCTCTTTGGCATCCTCGATCGCCTTTGCTTCGACGGCTCCGCCTCCAACGGTTCCCTCAACCGTCCCATCCTCGAACACTGCCATTTGAAAGCCGACATCGCAGGGAGCAGATCCCTGCTTTTCAATGACCCGTACCAGGCAGAATTTCTGTCGGGTACGGGCAAGGTGTTCAAGCAGGTTCCTGTCCAGCTGCACCACATGCTTCTCTTTGCGCGCCGTTTGGATGATTTGCGCCAGAATGGAGAGGGCGATCTCAGCTGCAGTTACTGCGTTGATCTCCAGGCCGATCGGGGCATGGACACTCTCAAGCTGTGCTTGGGAGAAGCCCAGATTTCTCAGATTTTCGAAGGTAGCCGCCACTTTCGTTTTGCTGCCGATCATGCCGATATAGCGATGGTTGAGCCCCAAAATTTTCTGGAGGCAGAGCTGGTCATAACCGTGCCCGCGTGTAGCGATGACAAAGTATGGCCGAATCCATCCATGCTCGCCTTCCAATGCCTGATCAAAGGGAGCACACACACAATGAGCAGAAGGAAACCGTGTATTGTTGCAATACTGCTCTCTCTCATCAATGACGGTTATCCGGTATCCCAGGCGGGAGGCAAAAGCCACCAGCTCAAGGGCGACATGACCCCCTCCACAGACAACCAACTCCACATCGGTCTGCAGCCGTTCCTCCAGAACCTCTCCGCTGATGCCATCGCAGCCGCCCCAAAGCAGCTCAGCATTGCTGTAGAGTGCTTCCTTACCGATATTGGGACCGTTTATCACGGTCCTTCGAATGACATCCCCCTGTTTCAGGGCGTTGAGGAGCAAGTTGTAGTATTTCATCGGCGAAGCAACTCCTTCATGGCTTGGATGGTATAATCGATCTCTTCATATGTGGTAGCATACCCGCAACTGAAGCGAATCGTTCCTGTTTGAAGCGTCCCCAGGCTTTTATGGGCAAGCGGTGAACAGTGCAAACCGCAGCGGGTTTGGATGCCGTACTCTGCATCGAGGCGGTAGGAAAGCTCGGCGAGGTCAAACCCCTCTACGGTGATGCTGACCATGCTGGTTCGCTCTTGTATGGTGTCGGGTCCGATGACGCCTATGCGGCTGTCACTCTGAAAGTAGGAGAGCAGTCGATTGCAGCTGGTTCCGTCCTGGTTTCCTCTCTTTCCCAGGCTTGCCAACGCAGCACCCAGACCAATGATGCCCACAATATTCTGGGTGCCGGGTTCAAGCCTGTCAGGCAGCAGTTCGGGCATCGAAAAGCTCTCGCTCCTGCTTCCTGTACCTCCTCCGACCGAAGGCTTGATTCTCTGGGCAAGATGGGAAGAGAGGATCAAGCCGCCGACTCCCTGAGGTCCTGCAAGAGCCTTGTGGCCGGTAAAGGCAATGGCATCAATGACTCCTTCCTCGAGCTTGCATGAGACGGTTGGGGTGCCTTGGGCCGTGTCGATGCAGGTCCAAAGGCCGTACTGATGGGCTATAGCCCCAGCTTCGCGAATCGGTTGGATGGTGCCTGCCACATTGGATGCGCTGGTAAGGATGAGTGCCTTGGTTCGGGGTTTGACCAGGGAAGGCATTGTTTCCACGATGATTCGGCCTTGCTTGTCGCAGGGGATCACCGAATAAGGGATGCGGTGCAGTTGAAGGGCGCGCATCACTGCATTATGCTCTACACCGCTTACCAATACATGGTCGTCCTTGGTGAGCAAGCCTGTAATCAGGGTGTTGAGGGCGGTGGTGACATTGAGCGAGAACACCACGTTGCGGCTTTCCCTGCATCCAAACAGGGAACCCAGTGTATTTCGACAATCCATGACCTGCTCCATCGCCAGGACGGCATGCTCGTAGCTGCCCCTTCCAGGATTAGAAGCATTTCCTGCGAGATAGGAGCTCATGGCTTCAATTACACCCGGGGCTTTGGGAAAGGATGTCGATGCATTATCCAAATAGATTCGCCGCATGGGATGAGTTTAGCGCAAGGAGGCAAAATAATCCATTGAAGATTTAAAAATATAATGAACTAAGCCCGGTTGAGAAACCCATCAAGTGCTTCCAGTACTGCACCTCCGATGGCATAGGCTTTCTCACTGACCGTGGTATGGTCGGCTTCATCACCCCTGGGATCGATATCCGCAACCTTGAAGTGCTTGGTGACAGGCAACCCTGAATTGAGCAGGCCCCTGAGCTTGCCGTCGATGGGAGCAAGAATCGGCTCACCGTCAACCGTTGCGATCACTTCTCCGGCATGCACCAACGCTCCGATGGTGTACTCGGATTTGAAGATTCCATCCTTGGGGGAGTGAAGCACCCGCTCTTTGCCGAATCCGTTTACAAGGCCGGGGATGCCGGTGTTGGGGATTGCGCTTCCCTCCCTGAGGATGCGCCCAAGGCTGTGTCCCCGCTTGGTTTCGATGACCAGGTCGCAATCAACTCCAGCCTCAAAACCGGGACCAAGGGCTATGACCAGGGGAGCATCGTCGATATGGGTACCCAGATTTCGTTTGGCCATGATGGCATCGACCAGACACACGGGAGCGACCTCGTCAAGGCACTCCATGGTCGGGTCTGCAAGGACGGGGACGATGTCCTCTTCGAGCAATTTGAACGCTTCTTTCACGTTTGCACACCTCTGGGCTGTGATTCCTTCAACCTCTACCGTTCCTCCATACATGGCCTGGGCGAGGCTGACGGTGGTGCGGATGACCGAGGGCTGCTCGGTTTCCAGGACAATGGCACGGTAGCCGCTCCGATGGAGCCTGAGAATGACTCCTGTCGCCAGATCACCGCCGCCTCGCACCAACACCACCTTGCGTCCCATGTTTCTCAAACTGGTTCCGGTTGCATGGTTCATTACCTTCATGATCTCGGCGAGAGCCGAGACAGCTATCTCTTGGGGTGTCTCACTTCCCAGGTCAAGGCCGATGGGGCAGTAGAGCTTTTGGGCGGCCTGGGGCCGGCTGTGCAAGGAGGAGGCGAGCTTCTTGGCCTTATGCCTTGATCCGAGGACCCCCAGATAAGCGATATCCCGGTCCAGAAGCAACTTGGCAGACTCCTCGTCGAAGGCGTGGCTGGCGATGACGCAGAGCGTGCGGGTAGTGATGGTTGCCTCAGCAAGGGCTTGTTTCACCGTCTCTGCGACGATGCGCTTCCTTGCAAACGGAAATAGGACTTCGGTTGCAAACTCTGTCCGGGTTTCCAAGATCTGGACGGGCAGGCCCACCGCATGAGAGAGGTGTGCAATCGCCTGATTGACGTGTCCTCCCCCGATGAGCAGCAGGTTGTGCGCCTTGACCGGGAGACTCATATGACAGATCCAGTTGTTGGTTTCAATGAAACGGGGCTCACCGTTCTCCAGGACTTGATGTGCCTGTTCAAGGAATTTCGGATGCACGTCACCGATGGTGGCCCCTCCCTCGCACAGTCCCATCAGGGCAAGTGACGGCTGGAGTTGCACGCCCATTACATGCTGCAATTGATTGGCTTCCCAAGATCTGAATTGGATGAACGCCTTCTGCATGCTTTCGGTATTGCAAGTCAACAGCAACAGGTGCACCTTCCCCGCATCACTGATTTCTCCCTGCCTGACAGTGAACGAAAGATGGCGGGATTGCTCCTGCGAGGACAGTAGGTCCAAGGCTTGGTGTTGTGCATAGGCCTCGGTTTCCCCGCCGCCGATCGTGCCGGTGATGATTCCCTCTTGGTCGACCACCATGGCACCTTGGCTCCGGCTTGTCGATCCTTCGCTCTTCAGGATGATGACAAACACAAATGCTTGCTTGTGTTCACTCAGATTTGATGCTTGCTGCAGTACCGTGGTATTCATGGTTCCTTCCTAAAGCGTAGTATATTGGTTTGCAAAGAACCAAAATAGATGGGAATTGCATCCAAAGATTGTGCGAGTCTGTTCATCGTCTCACTTCCGGTGTTCTCAGCTTGGTTGCAAAGCACCAGGGTTTTTCCGACTGCTCCCTTGAGCACCCCGTTTTGATGGTGCAACAAATACAGATATGCTTCATCGTCGGCCACCCGCTGCAATTCCTGGTTCCAGCCGAAGCAACAGCTGCCGAGTTCCTGCCCCCATCCGGACATGCCCATGACAGCAAGCGTTGAGGTGGTGAAGTCCGGGACAACGGGATCGCGGCTGCTGTGGAGTTTCAAGGGTTTGCGGCGGGCTCCGTCGGCTTCGAGCAGCAGGACATCATACAAATCAGTCAGTGCCTTCAAATGGGAGAGCGGTGGGGCGATTGCCTTATCCTTGTGTTCATATGCATAGAAAACACGTTCACCCTGCTTCGGTGCATGACTGAGTACACGTTCGTCGCTGAAGCAGGCATCGCAGCCATAGTCGCGATGTCGGAAAGACTCCAGCTTTGTGGTGGTGGAAACCAAAACGCGTTTGCCGAGCTTGGCGTAGGAGAGGGCGAGCGCTGTCAAGGCGGTGGTTTTACCCCCGCTACCGGTGATGCTGATGCATCCGCAGTCGTCATGTATGAAAGCGCACAGCGCATCAAGAAGCGTAGCCATGGCAAAAACTGTATCATTGTCGATTCTTTGTTGCAAGGAAAACGGATTTCTTTCACCACTGGTTGGAATCTGGAAAGCTTGTAAGCTTATGGCATGGAAACACAACAACGACAGGTTGTCGGAGTCGATATCGTAGGTAACCGATTCTCGCTCTGCATCCTGGATGAGGATGGCAAGCATCCCCGCTATTATTCAGGAAGGGTCGACACCCCCCTTGGGCAGGCGCACTTTTTCAACAAGGTGGGAGCAATGAAACTGGTGATACCTTCATCGGATCTTGCCATATTGGCTTTGAAACTGTTGGACAACTCTCAGGTGGTGATTAAGGACGAGCAGGAGCATTATGCGGTGTGGGCTGCTGCCGGGATTGAACGAGGCCGGAGGATGGCACGCTTTGCAGCCCTGCAGCTCTACCGAGGAAGCGACTCCTCCATTTCTATCACACAGAAGCAGGAAGAACAGCTTATGCTGTTGCAGGATGCCGAGCTCGCTTCGCTTCTTTCAGTGGTCGAAACCAGCCAGCAGATTGCACAGGATGTGCTGCAGGGGAGAGCCGATGGTAAAACGTACACCAAGGCGTTGGGAAATGAGGTGAAAAGCCGTCAGGATCCTGTCATCGGTACAGCCAGGGAAAAGGAGAGGGGAGTTTCACCGTTTGCTGACGATGACACCAGCTTTCTTGCAAGCGCGTACCGAAATCTTGAAGATCTGCAATGAGTCAGCTTTCCTTGTAGGTGTATCCAATGCCCCACACGGTCTTGATCCTGCTGCCGTATGCCCCGAGTTTTCTTCTAATGGTTGCAACCTGGACATCGATGGACCGGTCGGTGACGGGGTAGTCGCTTCCCTTGATCCGGGTGATCATCTGGTTGCGGGTGAATACCTGTTCAGCATTGCTGGCCAACAAATAGAGCAGGGAGAACTCTGTTGCAGTAAGTTCAATCTCTTGGTTGTCCACCAGGCACAGGTGGCGGCCTTGATCCATGACCAGGCCTGCATGATGCACCACTTGGGGACTTTGGACCTGCTCCGAGCGCCTGAGAACAGCCCGGATTTTGCTGGTGAGCACATTCATGCTGAATGGTTTTGTCAGGTAGTCATCGGCTCCCAATTCCAAGGCGGTGATGATGTCGCTCTCATCTCCCTTTGCCGAGACCACAATAATCGGTGTTGTGTCGTTCAAGCCAAATCGAAGCGTCTTGATGAGCGTGAGCCCATCCATGACCGGCATCATGATGTCGAGGATGATCAAATCGACGCTTTGTGATGAGAGAACTTCCAAAGCTTGTTTGCCGTGTTCCGCCTGGAGTACGGTATAACCGTTGCTGGCCAAGGTATAACGTTCCAATTCTCGAATGTCGATATCGTCTTCAACTACCAGAATCGTATTCATATGCAAACCGTAGTACACAATCCTTTATGAAAGCAAGCGTGGATGTTGTTTTTCACAGATTATTCATACCTTATGATTCAGGACGCCCGAAGGCGTCCTGATCTGATGAGGTAGTTCAGCGCGGGATGGCCAGGATGGCGGCCAACTCGGGATTTTTCTCAATGTTCTTTTTCAAATCCTGTTCACGACCCTTGTTCACATAGTTCTTGTCTTCAAAGGTGTAGTGGAAGTTGGTGTGCACATCGTAGGTTCCGTTCATCAATGCATACGCATCTTCGGTCATGACCAGCTCTTCATCGGTGGGGATGACCAGAATCTTGACCGGAGAGTCATCGGTGCTGATTACAAACTCACCGTTTCTGCTGAAACAGATCTCATTCTTGTGTTCATCAAGCTTGGCTCCGATGGCTTCGAGTCCTTTGCAGGATCCAAGGCGGATGTGGCGGGCCATTTCCCCGACGCCGGCGGTGAATACGATGGCATCGAGTTTGCCGTCAAGCAGGGTGGCATAGCCGCCAATGTATTTCTTCAGCCTTCTGCACTCCATGTCGATGGCCAGTTTTGCCCGAAGGTCGCCTTCCTGGCTGGCCTTCAACACATCGCGTCGGTCGCTCTTGCCGCACAAGCCGATCAAGCCGCTCTTCTTGTTGAGGGCGGTATCCATCTCCTTGGCGCTCATGCCGGTGTTGTCCATCATATAGGGAATGATGGCCGGATCGATGTCGCCGCTGCGCGATCCCATCACCAGGCCCTCAAGCGGGGTGAGTCCCATGGAGGTATCGACACAGACGCCGTTCTTCACAGCACAAATTGATGCGCCGTTGCCGATGTGGCAGATGATGACATTGGTATCCTTGTTCTCCTTGCCCAACACAACTGCGGCACGCTTTGCACAATAGAGATGGCTGGTTCCATGGAAGCCGTAGCGGCGAACATTGTACTTGGTGTACCACTCGTACGGAACCGCATACATGAAGGCTTCATCGGGCATGGTCTGGTGCCAGGCGGTGTCGAGGACGATGGCCTGGGGAACATCGGGCATGGCCTTGCGGGCTGCCTCGATACCCATGATATTGGCAGGCATGTGCAGCGGGCCGAGGGGGACGACCTTCTTCAACTGCTCGATGACCTCATCGGTTACCAGTGCGGACTGCTTGAAAACTTCGCCTCCATGCAGGACCCTGTGACCGACAGCACCGATCTCCTTGAGGTCCTTGATGACGCCATACTCATCATCCAGCAGCATGCGGATGATCAATTCGATGGCTTCCTTGTGGGTGGGGGAAGAAAATTCTGCGTGGTACTCTTCCTTGCCGTTGGCTTTATGCTCAATGGTGGAATACTCCAGTCCGATTCGCTCCACGACTCCTACTGCAAGAATATCCTTGTTAGCCCAGTCGTAGACTTGGTACTTGGCAGATGAGCTGCCACAATTCAGGGTCAGAATTACCATGAAAGACTCCTATTGTTCATATGGTTTACCGATAATTTGGAATGTTGATTGGTTCCAAGTCATTAAATCACTATTACGCAGAATAATCAACCTGAAGCAAAACAGGAAGTACTAGTTCTTTTTGTGTCATGAAGGTAGCTCTGCTGTGTCTGTTGCTTTCGCCCCTGGCCGCTCTTCTGGGGCAAGAGAATCTCAATCTGACGATCCATCCTGAAACAGGATATTACAAAGGCAGGTATACGTATGCACAACAGGCGCTTCACCTTGACGTTGAATCCATCATCGATCTCAAGAGGCTGAAGATCCAGGCGAAGGTGAACAAGCTCTCTTTTTCATCTTTTTCCTACACCGACAGCCGATACCTTGGCCTGTACACCTTTCTACCGGCACAGTCGTGGCGAAGCATTTCCTTTCAGCAACCGACCTACGCTGTTTCCCTGATGAGCAGGGCGGGGGAGCAGACCGCAATCGAGGTCCGAGCAGGCTCTTTTTCAACATTGTATCAGCTCGCTTTGCAGGATGTACACACCGAGGATTTGGCCTTGGTGTGGGATGATCACCTCATTGGGCGAAACCTGATCGTGCGATACCGCTCTGATGCAGAGCGTGCCTTTTGGAGCGTAGAGGGCCTATGGGGTGAGTTCCGTAGTCTTGCAATCTCCACTACGGCAGGCATCAGGCTGGGGTCCATCACGTTTCAGAGCAGCAGCAACAGCCCTGCTTTTGTGCGGAACCTGGAGGTCGGGGTAGATGTCCTGAAGCAGCGCTTCAGCCTGCATTTTGGCTGCAGTTCCACCCTTGGCCGCCCTCCCATCCATGGCGGACAGTCTCAGACGATGCAGACTGTACTTCATACACGCTTTGCGTATAAGGGGCTGTCAGGAGAGTACACACAAGAATTTCTGGTTGATGCACTGAGTGAAAAGAGCCGAAAGATTGAGTTGGAGCTGCTGTATTCAGGTCCGAAGCTGCAAGCCGGCATGGTCTTCTCTTCCGATTCTCATCCCAGGCTGCTGGTGGACAGCACGATGGCAAGGCTGTCCTTCCAGCCTTCAAGCATCTCTGCAATGTTTGTCTTCCAGCGAAGATCCGGCTCGGTCTCGCTTCGCTTCCACCCGAAAAAAGGCCTGACGATCACCTATTCACTGAATATCACCACCGACCAACATAATGAATCTCCTCCTCGAGCATGACGTGAGTCTTCTCAAACACGTGCTGCCTGACATGCTCGATGAGTGCTTTCACCTCGCTGCTTGTGGCATGTTTGTTGGGATTGATGATGAAATTGGCATGACGCAGCGATACTTTCGCCCCCCCTATGGAGTAGCCTTTCAAGCCGCACTCATCGATCAGCCGTCCTGCATGCAGGGCTTCGGGATTCTTGAAAATACATCCTATGCTGGGGTGGTCGTACTGGCCGTTCTGTTTTCGCTTTGCTTTCACCTCATCCTTGCGCTTGCGGGCTTCACTTGTCTGGGTGATCGGGGTAAGCCTGAAACCGGCTTCATAGATGATAAGGTCCTGTCGGTTGGAGAACGGGGTGTTGCGGTATGAGAAATCGTCGCGGTGAATCTGTTTGCGATGCAGCTTTCCATCCAGTGTCATGTAATCGACATAGTACAGCAGATCGGAAATATGCATGCCATGTGCCCCGCTGTTGCCGGCTATGGCGCCTCCCACCGTCCCTGGAAGTCCTCCGAGCAGCTCCAGACCGCCCAATCCATCCTCGAGGGCGTAGTCAATCGCACGGTCGAGCAAAAGGCCGCTGCGGACACAGAACATCTCCCCTTGCACATGTCTGCGCGTGAGGTGGGAGGTGAAGATCGTCAGCCCTTCGATGCCGTCGTCGCTTATCAGGCAGTTGGTGGCGCTGCCGAGAATGGTGATCGGAAGTTCGTGCGTTTTTGCATAGTCGAGGAGGATGCGCAACTCATCGAAATCAGAAGGGTATGAGGCCAAGTCGGCCTTGCCGCCGGTGTGGATGCCGCTGTGCCCTGCAAGTTCAACCTGCTCGATGAGCAGGTGGTCAAGGTTGATTTTTTCATCGCTATTGCGTACATTGGTATGCATGGAGTCATCTTACCCCCTTTTTTTGGGGTGGGCAACCTAAAGGAGCTCTGCATGTCTGTCCTTCTCTACAATACGATGAGCCGGCAGTTGGAACCATTTCTGCCTATCAAGGAGTCTGAAGTAGGACTCTATACCTGTGGCCCGACTGTATACAACTATGCACATATTGGAAATTTGCGAACATTTTTGTTTGAAGACCTTTTAAAGCGTACCCTCCTCATTTCGGGTTACAAGGTGAATCATGTGATGAACATCACCGATGTCGGTCACTTGACCGGTGATGGGGACGACGGTGAGGACAAGCTTGAAAAGATGGCAAGCAAGACCAACCGGACGGTATGGGAAATCGCATCCTACTACACCGAGGCGTTTTACAAGGATTATGATGAGTTGAATATGATCCGGCCGACTATTGTCTGCAAAGCCACCGATCATGTTGAGCAGATGATTGCGTTGATCAAGCGGCTTGAAGAGCGCGGGCATACCTATATCAGCGGGGGAAATGTCTACTTCAGCATCGACTCCATAGATGACTACGGAAAGCTTGCCCGCCTTGACCTGGAGGCCTTGAGGACTGCCGTACGTGATGATGTCGAGGTGGATGGGAACAAGAAGAACAGCAAGGACTTCGTTCTTTGGTTCACCAAGAGCAAGCATGGAGAGCAGGCGATGATGTGGCCCTCTCCGTGGGGAAGGGGCTTTCCTGGTTGGCACATCGAATGCTCTGCAATGAGCATGCACTATTTGGGTGAGTCATTCGACATTCATTGCGGCGGTATCGATGCCATTCCGGTGCACCACACCAATGAAATCGCGCAAAGCGAGGCGGCCACCGGCAAGCAATGGGTCAAATACTGGCTGCATGGTGAGTTCTTGCTTGACGAGACCGGCAAAATGAGCAAGAGCAAAGGTGAATTCCTCACCTTGAGCCTGCTCAAGAGCAAGGGCTATGATCCGATGGATTACCGGTATTTCTGCCTGGGCGGGCACTATCGCAGCCAGCTGAAGTTCAGCTTTGAGTCGTTGACAACCGCTCGCACGGCCCGCCGCAACGTATATGACCGAATCCAGAATCTTTTGAATCAGGGTGCAAAAAAGATTGCGTTGCAACGCAGTGAGGCCTTGGCCTGCCAATCGGCATTTCTTGAGCATATCCAAAATGATCTGAATACTCCCCGCTCCCTGGCCGACCTATGGGGCGTGCTGAAGGATGAAGTTCTCTCAATCGATGAAAAATACACACTCTGCCTGTACTTCGACCAAGTGTTTGGCTTGAGGTTCGACACCATCACCAAAGCTGAGGAGCAAACTTTTCCACCTGAAGCTGTAGAGCTGCTGCAACAGCGCATTGAGGCGAAGAAGGTGAAGAACTGGGCTCTCGCGGATTCTCTGCGTTCAGAATTGGATGCAATGGGCTATGTTGTCAAAGATACACCTTCGGGAAGCTCTTTGGAAAAAAAGATGTAACTTGGTTACTGGTGAGTTGTTAAGGTTATGGAAATACAGAGCAACGATGAGCGAGCGTTCAAGCGAGTTTATGAAGAGGTGTTCCCGATATTGATGCGCGTGGTCTATCATGTCACCAATAATCAGGACCTTGCTGAAGAGATTTGCCAGGAAGCTTTCATCAGGTTCTTTGACAAGGGGATGGAGTTTGCCACCCTTGATGATGCCAAGTATTGGCTGATCAGGGTGTCGAAAAACCTTGCCATCAACCAAGTGAAACGGAAAGCCCGGGAGATGGGGATGGTGGAGAAGCTGAAAAAGTTTCCTGCCATGCATGCCAACACTTCCGACGGCGCCCAGGTATTGGTGGAGAAGGAAACCCGCAAACTTGTACAGGAGGCCATAGACCAGCTTCCTGAGAAGTTCAGGCTTGTCATTGTGATGAAAGAGTATACCGACATGGATTACAAGCAAATCGCGAGCGTGCTCCATATTTCTGAAAGTAATGTGAAGGTACGAGTCTATCGGGCACGAAAAATGCTCGAGTCGATTCTCAGCCAGGAGTAGTGTATGTGTGTGGACGACGAACTGTTGAATACCTATCTTGACGATGAGCTGCAGGAACCATGGAAGACCCAGGTCCAGGAGCATCTTTCCTATTGCAACGCCTGTCGCCAACGCTTGGAGCAACTGCGCTCATTGCATCTAAAATTATATGATGCAAGGTTGCGCGATTCCGACATCAAGACTCGCCAGGATCGGGTGTATGCGTACTTTGAGAAGACGCGGTTTCCCTCTGCAAACAAGAAGATGCACATCTTTCGCAAAAAAATTCAAATCAAGTTGGTTCCGGCTCTAATTACCAGCGCAGCTGCGTTCGTAGTGGTATTCATCGGTGCGTTCATGTTGTTCGGCACACAACCCCAGATGGGACAGGAAATCCTTCCTGGAGTTGTCGAGCCGATAAATAGTGCTCACATTCGGCAGGTGACCGATGTTCAGAAACCTTCTCTCGATATGTTCAGCCTGGAGCAGATCGTCCAGCATCTTGACGCTATGGGGTATGCGGTCAAGTTGGAATTGAAGGCGGTGACTCCTCTCGAATAAGAGATAAATCCTCTCGCTCTCATGTCGAAGGCTCTACATTCACTTGTAGAGCCTTCCCTATTTTGCTACTATGAACAGACTCTTTTTCCCGAGCAGGAGGCCCTTTGTGAAGGCAATTGAATTAGCCAAAGCCTATGATCCCAAGACGTTTGAGGATCGAATTTATCAAGCATGGATCCAAGAGGGTTTGTTCAAGCCCGTAGCAGGGCCAGAGACCCCGTTCACCGTTGTGATGCCTCCTCCCAACGTAACCGGAATCCTGCATATGGGCCATGCCCTGAACAACAGCCTGCAGGACATCCTCACCCGGTACCATCGCATGACCGGCAGGCCCACCTTGTGGGTGCCCGGAACCGACCATGCAGGAATCGCGACCCAGAACGTGGTGGAGCGCCAGCTTGCAAAGGAAGGCCTCAAACGCCAAGATCTCGGCCGTGACCGGTTCCTTGAACGTACCTGGCAGGTGAAAGAGAAGCATCACCGCATCATCAAGCAGCAGCTGCAGAAAATCGGTTGCAGTTGCGACTGGGAGCATGAACGATTCACCATGGATGAAGGACTGAGCCAAGCGGTTCGGGAAAGCTTTGTCACCTTGTATGAGCGCGGGCTCATCTACAAGGGCGAGTATCTGGTGAACTACTGCCCGAAGTGCGGAACCGCACTTGCCGATGATGAGGTTGAATACCAGCCGGTGCATGCCTACCTGTATGATGTGCGGTATCCTTACAGCGATGGAAGCGGGTTCATCACCGTTGCCACAACCAGGCCCGAGACGATGTTCGGCGACGTTGCCGTTGCCGTCAATCCCGAGGATGAGCGATACACCCACGTGGTGGGCAAGCTGTTGGACCTCCCCTTGACAAGCCGAAAAATCCCCATCATCGCCGACAGTTTTGTGGACATGACCTTCGGCACCGGCATGGTGAAGATCACTCCGGCTCATGATCCCAACGACTGGCAGTGCGGCAAGCGGCATAACCTTGCAACCGTGAATGTACTCAACGCAGATGGGACGCTCAATGAGAACTGCCCGGAGAAATACCGCAACATCAATGCCATAGAGGCCCGGTCGCTGGTTGTACACGACTTGAAGGAACAGGGGTTCCTGGTCAAGGAAGTGGAACACAACCACGATGTAGGGCATTGCTACCGTTGCAATACCGTTATTGAGCCATATCTGTCTAATCAATGGTTTGTCAGCATGAAAGGCATGGCCGACAAGGCCCTCAAGGCTTGGAAGGATGAGAAAATTGTTTTCTATCCGAAGCGTTGGGAGAATACCTACAGCCATTGGCTGGAAAACATCCATGACTGGTGCATCAGCCGCCAACTGTGGTGGGGACACCGAATTCCGGTGTGGGAGTGCCGTCAGTGCAACGAAATCATCGTAGCCAGACAGGATCCCACCGAGTGCCCGAAGTGCCATGGTACCGACCTTGTGCAGGAAACGGATGTGCTCGATACCTGGTTCAGCTCATGGTTGTGGCCGTTCAGCACCTTGGGATGGCCGCAAAAGACAGCAGATCTTGCCACGTATTTCCCAACCACCACATTGGTTACCGCCTACGATATCATTTTCTTCTGGGTTTCCAGAATGATCATGGCTTCCTTGGAATTGATGGGTGATGTCCCGTTCCGCGATATCTACATTACCGGTTTGGTTCGTGACAAGCAGGGTAGGAAGATGAGCAAGAGCCTTGGAAACGGAATCGACCCCTTGGATGTTGTACAGCAGTACGGCGCCGATGCGATGAAGTTCACCCTCTGCTACATGGCCACCCAAGGCCAGGACATCCTCATCGATATGGACTCCTTCAAACTTGGTTCACGATTTGCAAACAAGGTATGGAATGCCGCCCGGTTCCTTCTGATGAACCTGGAAGGCGTGGATGCTTTCGAGGTTTCCTCGGTTGATTTGTCAACTATGGACAAGTGGATCTACCACCAGCTCAATGAGGCTGCCAAGAAGGTGAAGTCGGCTCTTGAAAGCTACAAGTTCAGCGATGGCGCCCAGGCTGTGTATGATTTCTTCTGGAACGACTTTTGCGACTGGTATATCGAAAGCGCCAAGCAAGGCTTGTACAGCGAGGATCCAGAGCTTAAGAAGCGGCAGGTGGCCCTGCTTCTGGACCTGCTTGCCGAGTCGATGCGCCTGATGCATCCCTTTGCTTCCTTCATCAGTGAGGAAATCTACCAAAAGCTGCCGAACGTGGAAGGCCCGCTGATCACCAGCCCGTATCCTGCGTACCGCAGTGATCGGACTCATGATGAGGATGCAATGAAGGTGGCAAGGTTGCAGGAGGCGGTTACTTCCCTGAGGGCTTTGCGTTCCGACTTGGGCATCCCAGTCGATCGGAAAATCCGGGTGGTAATCAAGTGCGACCCGTCATTCTTTGCAGCTTCCTTCTTTGAAGAACAGAAGAGCTTGATGGCAGGCTTTGCAGGGGCTTCCTCGCTTGAAGTGGATGAGCGTGCAGACACCGCCAAGGCGGTTCCCGTCGCCGGTACCGGCTATGAGATGTTCGTCTTTGTCCGCGAGGCCATCGATGTAGAGAAAGAGGCGGCCAAGCTGGAAACCGACCTCGAAAAGAACCGCAAGAGTCTGGAAGGTGTTCTCGCCAAGCTCTCGAACGAGAAGTTCATCTCCAACGCGAAAGCCGAGGCCATAGAGAAGGAACAAGGCAAGAAAGCCGAGTTCGAAGAAAAGATAGAGAAGGGTGAGAAGCACCTGACGTTGCTGAAAACGTTCCTCTGATGCAATCGGTGCTCCTTCGGGGGCACCTGATTTTTATGCACTGATCTGCTTGCAGGAGATGGTGCCGGGAGGGTAAAGAAATGGCGTCCAGCAAAGGACGCCATACTCAAGCGGTTGTTATTCGCCTTTTTCTTCCTGAATCTCTTTTCTGCGATCTTTGCAAAGTTTTGCGATTTCTGCCAAAGCCTTTCTTGCTCTTGCTGCCGAGACCTTTACTCCTTTCTCAGTGAACTTTTGGTTCTCTGCGAGGTACGTTTCATACTGCATGACAATCTGTTCGTGAATAGTCATTGATTCCTCCATGTGTCTA
>JAAZAT010000102.1 GCA_012514185.1 Spirochaetales bacterium
ATCTGCCGTGATGGCACTCAGATTGAGTGGAATGCAGAGCAGGCAGAGCAGGGTGGCTGTGATGATGCGAGTACGGTTAGACATAGCGCAGGGCCTCCACAATCTGGATTTTTGATGCTCTTCGAGAGGGAATGAGCGTTGAAAGCGTGGCAGTGAGAATGGCATAGAACCAAACAAAGAGAGCAATCCACCAGTTGACCTGCGGGTAGAGGATGGAGGAGATTTCCATATCCACCCCGCTCATTGCCTCGGTGAAATTGAGGCCGACTTTGCCCAGGACTGCGATGATGATGAGTCCGGCGATGGTTCCAACCGTGGAGCCTGCCATGCTGATGAACGACCCTTCCAGCAGGAAGAGCCGGGTAAGCTCCTTGCCCTGCATGCCTAAGGCCGCAAGGGTTCCTATCTCCCGCATCCGCTCATAAATTACCATCATGGTGGTATTGATGATGACGGTGCTGCCAAGTACAAAGAATACACCGGCCATGACGTAGTAGATGAACTTGGCGATGGAAAGGAAGGAATACATCATGTTCAAATCCTTCCATGCCTTGGTCTCGGTTCCCAGCCCAAGCTCTGCCTCAAGCAACTCCTTCACTGCTTGGGCGACGTCTGCTTCCTTGTACCCATCGGCTACCTGCAGGAGGATCTCCTGGGTATGGCCTTCCATGCGCAGCATGTACTGCGCCCTGTCCAAGGGGATGTAGAGGGTTTTCGAGCTCAAGCAGCCGACAGGAAACGATGCTATTCCTACAACCTCAAACGTCATGGCGTTCGATCCCCGCAGGGCTGTGGATGTCAACACGGTGATTTTGTCACCCAGTTCAAGCTGAAGGTCGTGAGCCAGGATGGCTCCGATAAGCAGCTCATTTTTCCCCTTTTGGGGAAGCCTTCCTTCACTCACCAGGGAAGGAAAGTCAATGAAGGCTGTTTCAGTTGCAAAATCGACGCCGACGCCGAGTGCACCGTTGTTTTTCCCATCGAAATAAAGATTTGCCGGGAAGTTGATTCGGCTGGTCGCCGCTTCAACACCTTCGACGGATTTTGCAAGCGGCAGCACAGCATCCACATCAAGGCTGAGATGCAGAGGGTTGTACCGCTCATACTTCTCGAACGACTCGTGCCGGATTCGTACCTCGCCGGTATAGTAGGAGGTCAGGTTTGTCTCCATATCCGCTTCCATGCATTCAAACAGTGCGAGCAGCGCCATGATGGCCATGGCCGATACCGCAATGGCGATTGCAGAGAGTGAGGAACGGCGAAGATTGCGAAAGATATTGCGAAATGCCACAGCAGGGAGTTTAGTCGTCATTGCCAAATCTCCTATTGATGATGCAGGCAGGTGGGGATGTCCAGCTTCAATGCCCTTCGGATGGGGAAAAATGCAACCAGCATGGAGAGGACGATGCCGCTGGCAAACGCCTTGATGAGTGTAGGCATGCTCCAAGCGCCCCGCATGACGTTCTGGATTCTGAATCCGATATCCATATCCCTGAACATAAACCCGAAGTCGAACCCTACATTCACCAAGTACAGGTTGGCAAGGCAACCCAACAGAATGCCGACCACCGAACCGAGCAGCCCGATGCCGCCCGCCTCAAAAAGGAAGGCCAACAGGATGTGCCGGTCACGCATGCCCAGGGCGCGCATCATGCCCAGCTCGCGCATCCGTTCATACATGGCCATCAACATCGTATTGGAAACACCGACTGCCGCGATGATGAAGACGAGGAAGAGGATCATGCCGGTGCCGCCTTGCTTGGCCCCCAGGATCGCCAGATAGTCGCGGGCAAGGTCTTCCCATGTGTAGACGGCCAGGTTCGCATCGATGGCTTGAAGCTTCGGTTGCAAGGTGCCGACTATTGCATTGAGATCGCTTTTTTCAGGCAGAAGGATATCGATGCTCGAGACCGAACCTTCCATGGCGAGGTAGAGGTCGGCGGCCTGGATATCCATCATCACCAATGAACGATTCACATTGGGGTTGGGGCAGTTGATGATACCGACAACCTCCATATCGAAAGCCTCATAGAAACCGCCCTTGCCACGGGTGACCAAGGTGACCCAGTAGCCTACCTTCGCCCCGATATCCTCGGCAAACCAGCTGCCCAGGACAATGCCGTCCATTTCCCCGCTCTCCAGGAACCGGCCTTCGACCAGCGTATCCTCAAAACGATACACCTCGAAGTCGGTATCAGGATTGATGGCGGTCACTTGGACGCTCACATTTCCGTCCTCTCCGAAGTCCTCCTGGTAGAGGATCATGTCGGCGGCAAACAGGGTGCGCTCGGTGGCGGCAATGCCCTCAGCCTTGAGCAGGTCGAGAATTGGTTGAGGACTCTCGATCGACGCATCGAGAGGGAGGAAGTATCGGTCTTCCCAATATGCGGTATCGTAGACCCTCAGCGATGCGGTCTCATACCAGCGAAGATTGCGCATCGACTCAAGCTCAGCTCCAACAAGCAGAGAGTCGACGAATACATACATCATCAACCCAAAAGCGATGGCGACAGCAGTTATGGCCGTCCTGCGTTTGTATCGCATCAGGTTCTTTGCCGCCAGCTGCAGGATGAATTTCATCACTGCCTCCTTTCATCGCTTACGATGGAGCCGTCATGCAGCTGCACCAGACGACGGGCATACTCCATGACCATCTTGTCATGGGTGGAGAAGATGAAGGTCGTGCCGTATTTTTCGTTCATACGTTTCATCAGCTTGAGAATTTCTTCTCCGGTCTTGGAGTCGAGGTTGGCTGTCGGCTCATCGGCCAGGATGATCTGCGGTCTCTTTACCAGGGCGCGGGCGATGGCGATTCTCTGCTGTTGGCCCCCGCTGAGCCTCGCTGGTCGACGATTCTCCATTCCTTCCAGCCCTACATCCTTGAGGATCTCATAGGTGCGCTGCTTCACCTCTGCTTCAGGAACATCAAGAAGGGAGAGGACGAAGGAGACATTCTCATAGGCGGAGAGAACAGGAATGAGATTATACGTCTGAAAGATGAAGCCGAGGTTCTGTCTCCTGAAGGTGGTTTTCTCTTCCTTGTTCATGGTGCTCACCTTCTGTCCGTTGATGCTGATCTCACCGTCATCAATGGCATCGATGCAGCCGATGAGATTGAGCAGGGTGGTCTTGCCTGAACCAGATGGGCCTGCAATGGAAAGAAACTCCCCGTCCTGAATTTCCAACGAGACCTGCTTCAGTGCACGAACAATGCTTTCACCTGTTTTATAATTACGGCTTACCTTTTCGACCTTGATCATTTCTTGGTATCTTCCTCAACAGGTTTTGCCTGTTTGTTCTTAAGTTCTTCCACCTTCTGCATGGCGGCCGTACCCATGACGGCACCGAAGTCCATATGGTCGAGAATGGAGGCGGGCATCAGCATCATGGAGTTGTTCTGCCGGATGCCCTCATACACCATATTCATCGAGCGCAGCTGCAAGGCTATCGGGTCGTTGGCATATTGTGCCGAAGCCTCGGTGAATTTCTTTGCAATCTCCACCTCTGCAGCCCCAAGGATGATGCGTGACTCTTTCTCCCGTTCTGCCTGAGCCTGCTTGCTCAACGAGTCCTCCAGTTCCTTGGGAATGATGATGTCGGTGATTTCGACCGAGAGAATCGAGACACCCCAAGGATTGGTCTTTGCATCGAGGGCTTGCTGGATTTCCCGACCCAGTTCCTCGCGTTCACTGAGCAGACTGGAGAGCGGATGCTTTCCAATCGAATCACGAAGGGCCGTCTGAGCCGAAAGAATCACCGCTTCTGTGTAGTCCTCCACTTCAAGAATCGCCCGTTTTGCATCCCAGATCATCCAAAAGGAGAGGGCGTCGACATGCACCGGCACCGTATCCTTGGTAAGGGTCTTTTCTGCACTGAAATCGGTCGCCCGAATGCGCATATCGATGAATTCAGCAATACGGTCAACCACCGGAATGAGGAAGATCAGACCGGGGCCGTGTACCTTGTGGAACTTGCCCAACCGCAGGATCAGGACCTTGTCCCAGTGATAGACCAGCTGGAATGAGGCGGAGAGCAGCAGTCCAAGGGTGGACAGCAGCGTGATGGGATAGAGATAAAGGGAGAGGCCTCCCACGACACCAACCCACAGCATGAGAATGAGAGCCATCACTACCGCCCAGAGAGGAAAAATGGTTACAACCAAGGCTGCGACAAAGGTTGCCGTGCTTACCGACACGATTGCATCCAGCTGGGTGTATGGGTAGACGAGCAGCTGTACAACCGCCCCGAGGGCCAAAAATACGGCCAAGCATACAAACGAGATCGATCCATAGCTGAAGTCCCGCTTGAGGACAAACCCCTTCATGTTTTTGATTCGTTCAATTTTTTTCTGATACAGGTTCATACTGTTCCCTCTTTTTTCTGTGCTTCGGCGCCTATGTCTTCTATAATTTGCTGGATTTCCGTCAGGGTGAAGCCGTAGCTGGAAGCCTTGGTAAGATACTCCTTGGTGATTTGGGAGAGGATGCGTTCGCGTTCAATTGCATCAAGTGTGACTTTCTTGTCGCTGATGAAGGTTCCCGACCCCTGCTGGGTGACTACGATGTTCCGTATCTCCATTTCAGCATACGCACGGGCGACCGTATTCGGATTGATGCTCAAATCAACGGCAAGGCTTCGGACAGTGGGCAGCTGTGCACCTTGTTCCAGCCTGCCGTCGGCAATGGCCATCTCCACCTGGAAGATTATCTGCTTGTAGAACGGGACTCCGCTCTTCATATCCAGGCTGAACTCCAACTTAGGTTCTTCTTTCAGCTTAGCCACCGTGTGCTCCTTCTTGTACTATTGTACTGGTGTATTAGTACAATGTCAACAAAAGCTTCTTTGTGTCTATAAAAAATCAGCCACCCACATAAGGGCAGCTGAAATACAGGAAGGACTGAACTTTATTTGTGCTTGATGAATGTCCCTTCGCGTAGTTCGCGCTGGGCGAGGGCGAGCTCCTCACGGGTGTTCATGACAATAGGGCCTGCCCATGCAATCGGTTCTCCAAGTGGTTTGGCACTGTAGAGGAAGATGCGCGCCCCCTCCGATCCCGCCTTCATCGAGAGGGTGTCCCCTTCTCCAAAAAGTACCGCCCTATGGTACGGAATCTCTTGGTCGCCTGTATGTACCGAACCACGAACGATGTAGATGAAAAGGGTGTTCTCAGGATTGAGCGAAAGATTCCATGACGCATTCGGTTCGAGCTTGATATCCAAATAGAGGGTCTTTACATAGTCACCCTGCAGTGGTCCTGACTTGCTCTCATAAAAACCGCTGATGATCCTGACTTCAGAACCTTGTGCCTTAACGACGGGAATCTGATGTTCACGGATGTCACGGTAGGCAGGGTCTGCTATTTTGTCCTTCTTGGGAAGATTGATCCACAGCTGGGTGCCGAGCATCAGCTTGCTGGCCTGGGGCATCTCCTGATGGATGATGCCGCTGCCGCCGGTCATCCACTGGCAGCATCCATCGTTGATCGAGCCCTTGTTGC